>JAZGFE010000038.1:0-5567 GCA_036479215.1 Nannocystaceae bacterium
TGATTCGCTCGATGCCCTCGCCGAGATTGGCGCTGCTGAAGAACGCGTAGATTTGAACGTCGAACACGCTCAGATCCATAGCCTCGACCACGCGCAGGCCGAAGGTGGCGATGCCGGTGCGCTCGGCGGCCACGACCCACAACCCCGCGGCGCTGCGGTGCGGGACCCTCGCGTCCGGGTCGCCCAGCGTCTTCGAATCGAGGCCTACCTCTGCCAGCGCGCTCTCGACGTCGGCTCCATGCATGAGCAGACCGGCGACGATGGGCCGGACGACCCGTGTCGAAACACCGGCATCGGGGAGAGCCATTGCGGCGCAACATAGCTCGTAGGCCGTCGTGGCGGAAAGGGTCAACGGGTCTGGCGGGGTCGGTCACTGCCCCCAGCGGCCGCGAGTCGTAGAACCAAGACATGACCCACAACGCCCCGGCCACGATCATCGCCACCCGCTTTCTCGCCCTCGACGACGGTCGAATCGCCTATGACGACACGAAGGGCAACGGACCATTGGTCGTGCTCCTTCCCGGCATAGGCGATCTTCGCGCCGAATACCGATTTGTCGCCCCGGCGCTGGCCCGCCCAGGCTACCGGGTCGTCACCATGGATCTACGTGGATTCGGCGAGTCCGACACGACCTTCACGCGCTACGACGGCGAGGCGGTCGGACTGGACCTCATCGCCTTGCTGCGTCACCTGGACGCGGGCCCGGCCGTGATCGTGGGCACCTCCATGGCCGCGGGTTCGGTCGTCTACGCAGCGGCCGAGGCACCCCAGCTGGTCTCGCGGGTTGTGTTGGTCGGCGGCTTCACGCGAGACGCACAGCGGGGCGCACCGATGAACCTGCTCATCCACATGCTCATGGCTGGCCCGTGGCGCGCGGCGGTGTGGATGGGGCTCCATGGCACCTTGTTCCCCCTGAGCAAGCCCGAGGATCACGAAGCGCATCGCAAGAACATCCGCGCCAGTCTTCGTGAGCCCGGCCGCTCTGCCGCGTTCGGCCAAATGATGGTGGCCAGTCACGCCTACGCTGAGGCGCGCTACGACAAGGTGCGCGCGCCATCGCTGTTCGTGATGGGAACCGCCGACTCCGACTTTCCTGATCCTGTCCGCGAAGCGGCCGAAGTCTCCCGCGCCCTCGGTGGCGACAAGTTGCTGATCGAGGGGGCTGGCCACTACCCTCATGTCGAGGCACCCGAACCCTCCCTCGCAGGCGTGCTTCCGTTCCTGAGCGCCAACTCGGCGTCGGCGAAGACCGCTTGACCCCCGAAGTAACACCACCTAGACGCCAAGAAATCTCAGATCATGGGTTCGCAACCGACCAATCTCGCCGTACCTTTGTTGCCGAAGAACGGTCAGTCCTCTTCTGTTGTATACGTCGCTGGGAAAGCCGAGCTGCACGCTGCCTGCACGCTGCTTGCACGCTGCCTGCACGGGGGTGTACATGGATGGGGGGGCCATCGTGTACTTAGGGGCGTAAAAAAACAACTCGATCCATCAGGCCACTCGCCACCACTGTATCTACCTAAACCCTAGGTGATATCGTATAGTTCCAGTCGGGGTCGAAGCGATGTCTCCTTATGTCGATCGTCTCCATCTCATCGTCCGTCACTCTTCTCCCTTTCTCGTGCGTGCTGTCGTCGAGTTCACACTTCACTTCGAGACCGGCTGCTGTGGTCGTTGCAGCAATCAGACTTACGATCGTCTGATAGGTACGCAATGGCTTCCCCCGCCAGTTCAGCGTGATGAACGAGAACAGACGGTGCTCAATCTTGTTCCACTTGCTGGTGCCTGGCGGGTAGTGCACACCGCCGCCTGCCAGTCGACGCAAGCTCTTGCACGTCCAGCGAAGCGGCGATTGTGGGTCTCAACGCGTCACGGGCTCGAGCAAAGCCTCCAAATCTCCCGTCACTCCCGGGTCGCTTTCCTCCTTCTTCTTGCGTCCACCACCGGGCGCCCGGACTCGCATTGCTACCTCCGAGATCGTGCGCGTCAACGATGCCTTCCGGAGCTATGATGGCCTCCAAGAAGAAGAAGAAGAAGAAAGCCAGTCACCACTATTAAGAGCCCCGCACACATCTTCTTCAGCCACCTGATTGCGAAAGCCAGAGGCTGACCGAGTTGGTGTACACCATGTCCGCAGCGAGCACGTCGTCGAGTCCGTCGTTGTTGAGGTCGCCCGCGCCCACAAAGAACGGATTGGACGAGGGACCGCTCGACATCAGTGCAATTTGCGCATGATCGAATTCACCTGTTCCATCACCCAGAAGGACGACGGGATAGCCTGCCGAGGGCGGAGCACCCCGCGCAAAGTAGAAAGTGGCCACCACGAGGTCGTGGTGTCCGTCGGCGTTGAAATCTCCAACTGCGACCCGCACCGGACCGTCGAGTTCTATGCTGATGGGAGCGTGCCAGGTATCTTGACCTGAAAGATATATGTGCACCTTGTTGTTGATCAGTTCAGTGGGTTCGTCTGGATCGCTCACGGTGGTAACGATATCCAGTAGGCCGTCGCAGTTAAAATCGCCACCAGCGAGATGACCGGTGCGTTCCGATAGTTCCCGCGTCCATTCAGCACGCCACGAAAAGTGGCCCTGGCCGTCGCCTGTCAATACTTGGATCGACCCTGGTGGAGTTTCCGCATCCGGTCCCCCGTCTAGGTAGGACACGTGGAGTCCCACAATATCGGCGTTGCCATCGCCGTCTACGTCGCCCAGCACCCGCCATGGGAGCGTTGGGCCCGTGTACTCGTTGTGTATGGGTTCGTCAAAATCGATCCCGCTGCGACCGAGGTGTGTGAGGACTTCTCCGTTGTCCCTAGGTGCAACGACGTCGACGTGTTCGTCGTCGTTGACGTATCCCCAAGTACCGAAGCCTCCACCAGGTATGGGTGAGCTGCTTGGAACATCACACGCACCGGAAGCCCTGGTGAGGCAAAATGCGCCGCTCATTGCGATATCGTGCCGCCCATCACCGTCCACGTCCGCGAGTGTCACGGGCAGATGTCCAAGTCCAACCTCCACTGGAGGCAGCCTATCCAAGAGCCCGCCGCTCCCATCGCCACGTCGGACGGTCATAACTGTTGGGGTCGCCACATCGTTGGAAGTGCTCATGGAGCTCGAGATAACCAAGTCGGGGTGCTCGTCTCGGTCTATAAGGCCGATGGCCACGCCCGTCGCTACCAGGTTGTTTCCGGTGCCAGTGTCGAGTCGTGTTTCTTTGAATGAAGGTCGTGGACCCATACTCGTCGATGTAGCTACGCACTCCCGCGGCGTGGATGATATCAGCGGGTACAAGGGCGAGAGCGACGGGTCCAGCGGACCCGAACTCGGCGCCGGGTCGATCGCACAGCCATGCACAAACTGGAGGACGACAACCAGTGGGGGTGAGGTGCATCGCCAGAATCCGATAGTTCCAGGGTGTATCGGGTTGTTTATTGGGCGCATTGGGTTCGTTTTCTCTAGATATCTAGCTACGTGAATTCAAGCCACTTGGGAAATGCGGGCGCGCCGGGTTCACAAGTCGACGCGCCCGCATTACATCCGCTTTCTTGGCAAGACGGACGTCGGATGTGGAGGGCGAGAACTCGGCCTAGTCGTTGCTCTGGCCCTGCATGCAATTGTGCTCTATTAGGGTTTCTGTTGACGCCGAGCATCCATTGCACGAATAGTGGAGGTAGTCCCGGAGATTCACGCCGTCCATTCCCGATTCGAAATCATCGCGGTTCCCGGTGCCGTTGCTGAATTCATCCCACTGGCGGGCCATCCATGTTGTGGGCTTGTCGTTGCGATCGTCCCACTGCGAGGTCGATACGGCACCGTCCTCGTTGTTGTCGTCATCGTAGTCCCAAAAGGCCTTGGCTCCCTGCCCGGGAAAAGTGCGGTTGCCTGTGCACTGAGTCGTTAGGGTGTCAACTTCTTCCACATCCCAGCCGGAAAACCGAGGGTCTACGCCAGAGGCTTGCGGATTATACCACGCGACGGTCCCTACGTAGCTAGCCCAACCTTCCGTAGTCGCGGCAGACTCGCTTTCCGTTGTGTCCCATTGCCACTGCCCCCCGATGAGGGCATCTCGGAGTACATCCTGATTGAACATCTGCATTTGTAAGATATGCCCCATTTCGTGGGTCACACGATCGCCGTCACTTCCCAAACTGCTCGGCAGACAAAAATCACTGCGAGAAAAGGCGGTACCGGTCGGACAGCTTGGCAGTTGATCCGTACCAGGATACCAAGCGTCAATCGTGCCAGAGTCCATGTCAGAACCGTATATTTGTAGCACGTGCTGGGCGGAATCCAGCATTTGGACGTATTGGCCTCTGTCTGAGGCGCTGTCGTCGGTGGGGTAGATCGTGCCAATGTTGCATGTCTCCCCACTCTTGCAGTTTCTAGAGACATATGCGTCGTCGTCGGACGAAGTCCCGTTCCTCCAGGTGGTGGACGGATATTTGTCTCCGTCGAAGTCAACAGCCTGAACGTATGGCCCGCCGCTCGTCCGGCCGATATATGATCTCATCTTCACGTAGACGTCGGGATTCGTTTCTCCTTTCGAATAGCTCGCGTTCTCCCACTCAAAGACGGCGCATCGGGTGCCGGTGCCCGATATGCGGTAAAGTCCGATGAATTCATCACCCGACCCGGAGTCCTTGTCCCACAGTTCAAAGCGAGCGCCAACGAAATCGCTGTGCCCCCCTGGATTACAACCGCGTCTGTTTCCGGTGTCGCTGGTCGTAGCGCAGGCGAATCGATCGTCTTCGATTCGAAGACGAAAGCAGACGTTTCGGGTAGCAGCCGACGCGTCGTAGCTGAACAGTGAGACAAAGGTCGACAGCAGAATGCTTGAAAGAATGAAAGTTAGATGGCGCATGATGTGTTGTGCTTTCAGCTAATCTTCGTCGGTCTCGGATGTCTCTGATTCAGAGGTGTTGGTTTCGGAGGCGTCAGAATCGCCGGATAGTTCCTGCGGATCGATCGAGTTCGGGTGGGGGTTCTGCTTGGTCTTCGACTTGTTGGATTCCCCAACACCCCTGTGCACCATCTCTGGCTCCCCGTCGGAGCCGACCGCGGGCTCCAGCGGATCGGATTCATCGGAGTACTCAGTTGATGTGATGCTTTGGACGCGACCGTCCAGGATGCGGAAGAATCGTGGTGAGCGCTGTTGGATAGGACGCCGTTGCGTTGTCCTGAACGCTATGGTCATATCGATATGTTCGACGTAGACCCCGTCTGGTAGCGACAGCTGGTGGGGTACGCCGAAACTAACAAGAGTCCCAGTACGCCCCACGGCTACTCCCTCGGGGACACTGGAGTACCTGGCGGTTTCCGGGGAAATAAAGGTACGTCCGCGACGCTCGACAACAGTGAGCACATTGCCGCGCTGAGATATCCAAGTGCGGAGCTCAAGGTCCTCGATGTCATCTCGTTCGAGACGGATCGTGATAGGAGGGAGACTTTTCAGGAACGTTGCGTTGCGTTGCGTTGCGTTGCGTTGCGTTGCGTTGCGTTGCGTTGCGTTGCGTTGCGTTGCGTTGCGTTGCGTTGCGTTGCGTTGCGTTGCGTTGCGTAGATCGGTAG
>JAZGFE010000039.1:0-24676 GCA_036479215.1 Nannocystaceae bacterium
GTGGATGAAGGTGCGGCGGCCCGATCGAAGAGACCGGCTCTTTCTGATTGCCACGTTGGCGCACGCGCTGCTGACGTTCCTTGGGGCCGCGGGAGAAGAACTCGGATTCGACCGATATCTGAAAACGGACACGTCGAAGAAGCGTACCCTGTCCCTGCTTCGCCAGGGCCTACGTTGGTACGATCTGTCGCTGACGATGAACCAAGATCGGTTCGTCGCTCTGATGCGAAGATTCGATCAACATATCCATCGTCAGATATTTTTTTCGTGAAGTGCTGGGCGCTGTATGAGGGGATGGCTCAGGCTACAACCAGTTCTTCGAGCGCGTCTTCCGGTACAAGGCTGACGACCATCTTTCGATGGCACGACGATACGTCCTTCCGTGCGGACTGCAGCTCGAGATCGGAGCACTCAACTCGTCGAGTCTGGCAACCGGCGCGAGCTGGCTCGCAGGGATGGGCAGAGTTGGCAACGGCGCGCTGTCGAAGGTCATCGAAGCGCTCGAATGGAAGAACAAGACGTCCGCCGCGCTTCGTATGCTCGCCATCCATCACCACCTCACCGTCACCGAGGACGTGCTTCCCACATCCGAGTTCGACCGCGGCTTCGGCATGGCCAGCGATGGCAGGAGCATTCTGCGCACGGCAGCCGGGCACGGTGTTCATCTTGCTCTCCACGGCCACCGCCACCAGGCTTTCATCGGTCGGGAGCACGGTCTACGCCGAGCTCGACACCGGACACGACGGTCGGGACCTCGGGCCAGTCTCCATCCTTGGCGCTGGAAGTGCAGGATCGTCGTCGGTTCGTGATGGCGCGAACTTTTTCAACGTACTCGCGGTGCACAGCGACCGGATCGAGCTGGAGATCTACCGCTCGAGACTTCGCGAAAACGCACGCGAAGAATTTGAATCGCTCGCTTCTTGGCGCGCGGAGCTTGAACTCGTCCGAGGTCGCCTACGTCTCGGCCGCTGGATGGCACCGAAGGTGTACTCGGGAGAAGGGAAAAAACCAGGTCCAGTTCTTTCTCGATCTGGCGACCGTGGAGGATGACTCACGGCGAAAGACCCAAGTCGTTTGGGACCGGAGATAGCGCCGAACGCAAGGGTCTTCCCACCGACGGATTGTCCCGATTCCCCACTCGCGGCTGTACCCCACGGGCCCGGGTGGATGGTGGGCGTGGGCACACGTTGGGAGATTGTGCGGGCGGGCTCTAGGGATGCACTCATTCGCTCTCACCGCTACCGACGTGGGCCGCATCTGCCCCCCGCGGGCACCCGCCGACGGACGCATGGGTGTCGCGGCGAGATACGCGCCGGCGCGGCGCGTGGGGGGCAGTGCCAACGTGGGGTGCGCCCGTTCACCCAACCGGGCCACCGGGCCGTCGCATCGGCGCTCGGTAGCGAAGCGACATGGAGAGTTTCGCGCGACGTCGACGAGGGCGGGGGAGATGCTAAACGTAGATGGGTCATGGGACGCTCGGCGGATATATTGCCCCCTTTACGCCACATGCGACGCCGCAGTGCCTCGCTCGTTGCGAGCAACTGGAAAGTCTGGCTGGCCGCGGCTATAGCCGCGTTGTTGTCCTGCCATCTTGCGCTCGCCGCCGAGTTGTCGCTCGACCCGCGCATCGAGGAGTCTTCGGGCGTGGTGCACAGTCGAAGGTACCCGGGCGTCCTGTGGGTGCACGCGGACTCAAACCACCCGAGTGAGCTATTCGCTATCAACCTCAAAGGCGAGATCATCCGTCGCTTCAGCGTACGTGGGGTGCCCAACGTAGACTGGGAGGACATCGCGATCGACGACGCGGGCAATCTATATGTGGGCGATATAGGCAACAATCTCAGCGATCGGCGCGACCTTTCGGTGCTGCGTCTGCGTGAACCGAATCCACATGAAGCCTCCAAAGTCTTGCATGTCGATCGCATGATCCCGTTTCGGTATCCCGACCAAACTTTCGGACGCGATGCATCGCCCGACTTCGATGCCGAGAGTTTGTACTGGGCCAACGGAAGTCTCTATCTGTTAACCAAACACCGCAGCGACTTCTACACCACTTTGTATCGCTTCCCGTCGCTCAGCGGCAGTGGTGTGGTCGTGCTGGAGCGAATATCGGAATTTGATTTAGGTGGTCGGTGGTCACGTTTCGGCGGGATGGCAACCGCGGCGGATGTAAGTCCCGATGGAAAAACGCTAGCCGTTCTTACCTATCATGCACTGTTCTTGTTCGACGTTCCGGAGACCGGGCACGATTTCCTTTCTGGTTTTCGAAAGCGGATCGAGTTCAATCAGTGGCATACACTGCAATGTGAAGCGCTGACCTGGGATGGGCGCGCGATCGTTTTTACCAACGAGGGCGGCGCGGTGTTCCGTCTCGACGATCCCTTGGGGCAGACGCATCATCGTTTTCCGGGTGGATAACCGAATCCTTCGTCATGACAATGCTCAAGAAAATCCTCTTTGGCTCGCTGGCGGTCGGGGTGCTGGTTGGATCCGGGGCCTACTATTTGTGGAGCCAAGCGACCGCACTTCCAGATTGGTACGCTGCAGAAGATAGGTCTCCCAAAGATCAGGACGCTGGTGGGCGGGGTGAGGGCGTCGCCCCATCGGGGGAGCTGGTGTGGGAGGAGCTGGCGCTGCCACAAGAGGGGGCCTTGTCGCCTCCGCTTGGGGTCGCCCCGCACGAGGTCGGGCAAGGTGCGCCCGCCAAGCCGGTACGCAAAAAGGTGCCCCGTCGCCTGCAGAATTTCCATCTGCACGCGACAGCGAAAAACCCTGCGCTTCGTCGCGCAGTCCAGGCGTCGCGGGCGGACTACCGAGACGGCACCCTCACAGCAGGTGTCGTCATCAACTTGTCGAAAATTCCCGATACCACGCTTTCCTCGGCGGACCGGAAAACCTTCAAGAACGCGCTGCGTTCGTTTCCCGGGTTGCGTGGCCGTGCGGTCTATGTGGGACTCGAGGACCGACCCGTGACAAAAAACGGCTTTTTTCAGCTGGGCCCAGCGACACGGGTTCACATCGGTAAGCTCGACTATCCCCTCTCCAAGGTCGCGGCTCGACTCGGGCTGCGAGAGGCATCGATTCGCAAACAGATCAACCGAGAGCTCCGGCGGCTCAAAGTGCGGGACCCAGATGTCCCACACAAGGCGGCACCACCGTAGCTTGAGGGGGGGGCTGCTGGCGCGTCCTCTTCAGGGGTGCAGAGGTGCTTCCCTGATCGCTCTAGGCGGCGGTGGCGAAAGGGGACCCTGGCAAGTGGTCCGAAGCTCGACGGCCCCAGCGATCTGCCTGGTCGGGGTCGGCTCCTGCGTCGAGCAAGGCGCCTACCACGGCGACGTGGTCGTGCTCCGCGGCCCGCATCAGCGGCGTGACGCCGTGTCGGTTCGCCGCGTCCGCATCCGCACCGCTGGAGAGCAGGAGCCGAACCAGCTCCAGTTCGCCTCGCTGTGCCGCGATGAGCAAGCTCGTCACGCCGTTGGTCGCGGCGGCGTCGACGTGGGCGCCGGCTTCGATCAGCACCTTCGCGGTGTTGAAGTCTCGTGCCAGGAGCAACGCGGTATAGCCAGACACGTCGCGTCGTTCCACGTTCGCGCCGTGCCAGATCAGGGCGTGTACAAATCCCGATCTTCCGGCGAGCGCGGACTCCATGAGGAGCGTCCGTCCGCGTTCGTCCAGGCTCGCATCAATGGTGTCTCCACGGCGGTCGATCCGGGCCACGCGGTCCAATAGTGCCGCGGTTTCTCCCGTTTCGAGCGCGTTGCGGTAACCGATTCCCCAAGTTTTTGGCTTCTGATCTGCGTGCATCTGCGCCGGACTTCATAGATGAAGTCATGGACGCATGCGAGTATGCTTTTCGTCCCATGTGCGCGCAAGCGAGCCTCGGTACGGGGATGCCGGGTGGCTGTGCTTGCGCTTGCGCTTCGTGAAAACAGCGGGTGCGCGCTCAGGTACGGATATCGGGGAGGACGTCTCCGATGTTTCCTTGGTCGTAGTCGATAGCCCAAGCCTCGTCCTTGCCAAGATGCTGCGTCTCGCCAAAACTACCCCCTGGGGAAATCTCGTACTCGGAGGGGTGCAGGCCCATGGCCTGCGCCATGGTGTTTACGAAGCGATTGTACTGCACCCCTTCGATGACCGGACCATCGTGTTGTCGGAAGCGGACGGGACGGTTGTGATCGATATAGTCGACGTAGCGTCCCATCTTGAGGTAACCGCCCGCTCGACCCCATACCGCAGTGGGAAGACTGTAGTTGAGATGGTTGAAGCTCAGCTCGTTCGCCCATACGACCATGGAATGGTGCAGTAGCGACTGACCATCTTCTTGAGGCGTCGCCGCGAGTCCGTCGAGGAGTCGTAGAATGACCGTCTGTGCGACCCATTCCGCACCCAAGCTCAGCCAGCGAATGGCGTTGTCATCCCAGGTATGCGCTTGATAGTGCCAGTTTTCGCGGCCCGCCGAGTCTGCGTTTTCCGAATCCCCCGCGCCGAATACAGTGCCGTTGTCGTCGACCACCATCTTGGTGATGTCGAGAGTACAGATTCGCGTGACGTCGCAGCCCAGGGCGACGACAATGATGTCGACCATGTCCTCGAATAGTTGCGTGACTTGGCCGACATCCGCTTCGAATTCGCTGCCGGTGTCCAGTGCGTCGGGGCGCTGCGGATCGGGGCATTCGGTTCCCGAACTGCTGTTGAGTCTCGCTTCGAGTTCGGTGAGTCGGGTGATATGCTGGTCGAGAACCTGCTGATCCGCCGCAGACAGGCGCGGGCCGCCTACCGCTTTGCGATAGTCGTCGAGTACGCGATCGATCAGAAGCACAGAGGCCGCCACGTCGGTGGGCGTTCCCCCACCGCCCACACCCGCGAGAACCGCATCGAAGGCCACTCGCGGATCTACGTAGGCTTGCGCCTGGGCGATGGCGTCGATGCCGGTTGCGAGCACGTTGTTGGGGTCCGTTGGTGCGTACGAACAGGTGTTTCCGCGACTTCCCAAATGCAGAATGCGCGGTCCCACAGGGGCGCTGGGATATACGTTTGGAGAACGTGCCATCACCTGATCGATGGTGGCGTTGATCCGTGCGGTGGGCAGCGCGCCACCCACACCGTTGGTGCGAAGCCCGAAGTTCCCAAGCATGGCGCCATGGTTGTGGTTGAGGTTCGGCATGATATCCAAACCCCTAAAGATGCTCATGCTGTCGTGATGACGGTTGAACTCGGCATTGAAGATTCGCGAGACACCCGTGTTGGCAAAGGCGCTTAGGGGAGCCGAGGTGCCAAAGTACTCGTTGCCATCGGCGTGTCTTCCTGTGGCCTCGGGGAGGCGCTCAGTAAGCATCGCACGGCCGTCTTCGGGGTGGGCGTCAAAACCACCGGCACCGTCACCGGGGTAGAAGGCACGCAAGGGAGTGCCGCTGTAGGTCTTGATGGCGATGAATCGTCGACCGATGTCGGCTCCCCGCGAGGCGGCCTCGGCTTCGCGACGTAGAGGAGCGGGCAGCAGCGAAGGGAGCAGGGGGAGCGCCAGTGTGGCACCTCCGGCTCCACTGAGGAACATGCGTCGCGTGGGTCGATGGTAGCGCATCGGATCGTTCTCGTTTCTCGCGTTCAGTCTTCCAGCCGTCGGAGTCGAAACTGTGGTGCGAGGGCGACGGAGCGCAGTGCATCTCGCAAAGAGCCGCCTTCGAAAAGTTGGTCCTCGATGTCGCCAATACTGCAGGCGTCGGCGGGGGTATTGGCGCGGCGGTGGGTGAACCGGAAGTAGGTCTCTGCGAGGCAGGCGTTGGGCTTGGTACTTTCGATCATGCGATCGACCAGCTCGGCAGCACCGTTCGTGGGACGGTCGTCGTCAAACTCCACGCGCGGAGTCACCAGCGCGTCTATGGGCGCGATGCCATGGTCGATGCCGTCCGCGCTCACCAGCTGCTCGCTCGTGCGGAAGCGACCGAGGCCATCGTACGACTCGAGGGCATACCCCAGGTCCGCGAACTGGACGTGGCAGCTTTGGCAGAGGGGGTCTTCGACTTTTTGTTCGAAGGCCTCACGCGTGCTCGTTCCGGGCGCAACCGGTGGAGGCGTGAGGGCGTCGGGGGGGAGATCCGACGGCGGCGGGGCGAGGGGGTCACACAAGATCGCCCGGCGGACAAAAGCCCCGCGGCGAAAGGGATTGGTTGATCCGTCGGCGGTGTACAGTAGGCCGGCACGCGTGAAGAGGCCCGACCGCTCGCCCGCCGGAAGGGTCGGGGGGGTGTCGCCACCATCCCAGATGTCCGCGCCGTAGAGTCGGGCCAAGCGCTCGGATCGAGCGAAACTGAGCTGGCTCTGGAGCACGTCGTGCCAGGTGAGGGTGTTGGAGCGGAGGTGATACTCGATGAGGTCGTGCGCTTCGTCGCGCATTTCGTCGGCGAGACCCGTGATATCGATGCCCTGCGCCAGAATCTCCAGGCGGGGGCCGTTGGCGAAACCTCCGCGTTCCAAACGCAGCCATTCACCAAAAAACTGACGCTGGGTGGCCGCCGTGCGCGGGCTAGCGAAGATGCGCTCCACCTGTGCACGGTATCCATCCTCCGTATTAAGCACGCCATCTTGTGCGGCGACGAGCAACTCCGCATCCGCGGGCGCGCCCCAAAAATGGAAGGCGAGGCGAGAGGCGAGCTCGAAAGGGGTGAGTTCAAGCGTGGTGTCGTCGACCGCAGTTCCGCGCGTTTCAAAGTGATAGAGGAATGCGGGCGACATCAGTGTTTGGAAGATGACGGCGAGGTGTACCTCCTGCTCGTCGAGTTCGAGCGCGCGCTCGATGGTGTGATCAATCTCGTCCGCCGCGGCGGGGCGCCGAAAGGCTGCGAGCAAGAACGCCGGGAGGTAGTTTCGTAGGCAGCTCTCGTCGGCGTTGGCGGCCGCGCAGGGACCGAGTATGTCGGCACGGAGGTCCGCGTCGTTGCTGATTCGGGTGGCGATCCCGTCGGCGATGCGATACCAACCTTCGATGTGACGGTCTGTTACGCGGTGGTCTTCGCGCCCAAACGACTCGGATGGCTCCAGGTCGTCCACCGGCAAGGCGTCGACTAGACCTTGCACCGCGTCGACGGCGCTGTCCCCCACAAGTTGCCTCAGGGAGCGCTCATAGTCCAGCACTGCGAGACGGATGAGTGGGGCCGTCGCCACGGCCTCGCACGCGTCGGAGTTGTCGCCGTTCGAGTTGTCGCCGTTCGAGTTGCCGCCGTCTGAATCCGCGCCGCCCGAGCTACCGGATCCGGAGTGCTCGCTATCCGCGGTGTGACCGACATCATCGGGAATGGGGCCCGTGTCCTCCGACCCCCCGCAACCACTGCCGATCGCCACGCTCAGTGAGAGGGCCGCGGGCCGCAGCAGACGCCGGAAAACGGGGGAGGTGTTGTGCCGGACCTGAATCATGGATCTACCTTCCACCGATGGGAGTGCCACGCTCCGCACCTCCGCAGGGGCGCGACCGGGCTGCTTACGAACGATAGCTCGAAGCTTGGCGGCTCGCGTCCACGTTTTTCAAGACGAGCGGCACGCCTTCGGGACAGGGGGAGCGCCGCCGTAGCATGGCACGCGATGTTGCCGCGGCGTTGCTGGATCCACGCCACGTCACGATGCCAACGGCGAAGCTAGAAATCGGCCGGGATTCGACCGATCGGGTGTACCAGTATGTTGCGGCCGCGGGCCGCTGTGGCGCCCGCCAGAGTTTGTCCGTCGTCGGGATGGTGCAACCTAAGGCGGCGGTTGGGACGCGGCGGCCTCGGCGAGCAACTCCACCACCCGATCTTGCAGTGCGCGTGCCCGGCGGGTGTCGCGTTTTCCCAGATCGTTGAGAAGGAAGGAGAACGCGAAGCGCCTGGCCGTGGGTGCGCCCACGTAGCCGGAAAGTGCGGAGACACCCTCGAGGGTGCCGGTCTTTGAACGTACCCAACCCGCGGCTGTCGTCCCACGTAGGCGGCTTTTTGCGGTCCCGTCGATTCCCATGGTCGACAGCGAGGACATGAACTCAGCGGCGTAGCGGAAGTCTGCGGCCATCGTGGCGAGTAGGTAGGTCATCTGATGGGTGGTGATGCGATTGTTGTCGTACAAGCCCGACCCATTGCCGATGTGTAGCCCTTCCCCGGACATACCGATGCTCGTCAAGTATGTCCGAATCTGGTCGAGCGCCGCTTGTGCCGTTGCACCTTCGCCCGGCGCGAGGGTCCGCAGAAGCTGCTCGGCCATGAAATTATTCGACAGCTTGTTGATGGAGCGAAGATACTCGCCGAGCGGGTCCGAGTTGTGGGTGGCGAGTGGCACCGAACCGCGCGGCACCGTGCCGGAGCGGATACGTTTGCGGGCAACCCGAATGCCCGCATCTCCGAGCGTGAGGCGAAAGACCGCGCCCGCGTAGACGGATGGATCTGCCACCGGGTAGCGGTACCTGGCCGTACGTGCCCGCACTCCCAGCTTGCCCGTGAGTGTGAGTGTGAGCGTGCCCGACTTCTCTGCCGCCGCGACCGAGATGCGGTTCCGTTTCCCCGGGGCAGTGGTGGCTTGGTTGTTCACGCGCACTCGCGTCACGGGGGGGAAGATCTGTGTCAACGGCGAGTCGTCCACCGTGGGGGCCGGTTGAACCTGCAGTACAAAGGTATTGAAGTTGACCGAGGTGGCTCCGGTGGGTGCTCGATACGACGCGAACTCGTTCTTTTGGTCGAAGCCGGGGGGCAGACCGTCGTGGTCGAATCGGGTCGAATCCACGACGATCCCGCCGGTCACCCGGCGGATGCCCGCACCTCGTAGTTTCCGCGCGATCGCGTACAGATGAGCTGTGACCAGGTGCGGATCTCCTTCTCCTTTGAGAAAAAGGTCACCTTTCACGACGCCGTCGCTCACCGAGTCTCGTGCGGCGTAGACTCGGGTTTGATAGCGATGCTGGGGGCCCAGGAGGCTCAAGGCGGCCGCGCTGGTGACAAGCTTGACGTTGCTTGCCGGGTTGAGAGGGGTGTCGCCATTGTGCTCGTAGACGACGCGCCGTGACGGTAGCTCGATCACGGACAGGCCGACTTGGGCGTTCTGTAGAAACTTCGCGGCAAGCAAATCATCGAAACCGCGGGCCAGCAGGAGGTCGCCCTCACGGTGGTGGCCGGTGGTGGGCGGTCCTTCGGCCAGCGCCGAAGCCTCGTGGCGAGGACGCTCGACTTTCACCCGATCCGGCTCGGTAGCGGGGGCGCAGGCGATGCCCAGCGCGATGAGGAGCGGTGCTGCGCGCGACCAAACTGGGACTGTCACGCGGCGAGGGTACGCACCACGGCCCGAAGCGCCAGTTCTTGCTGCGTTTTTCCCGGCTTCGCCGCAAAGAGGCCATCTCGGTCGTCGAGGTCCCCCCGCTTGTCGGCGTGGCGACGCGTTCCTCGCCGCGCACCGTAGCGCGACTCTGCGCTTGGCCGAAGCGTGCGCCTCGTCATCTGCCTCGACGGCGTGCGCATCCGTCCTGAGGTAGCGGCGGGTTGCGGTGCGTGTGCCAAGAAGGCGCTCAGCCGCTTTGCCTACATACGCTCGAAGATGCCGGCTGCTCCCATGCCGCCACCGATGCACATTGTGACCATGCCGTAGCGGCTCTTGCGTCGTTGCATCTCGGAGAACAGGCTGGCGGTGAGCTTGGCTCCTGTGCACCCCAATGGATGGCCCAACGCGATCGCGCCGCCATTGACGTTGACCTTGTCCTCATCGAGACCAAGTTGCTGGATCACGGCGACCGACTGGCTGGCAAAAGCCTCGTTGAGTTCGATGATATCCACGTCTTGCAGCGACAATCCTGTCCGTTGCAGCACTTTCGGGATCGCCTCAATGGGTCCGATGCCCATGAATTCGGGAGCCACGCCAGCAACTGCAAAACCCACAAAGCGAGCGATGGGCGTGAGGTCAAGTTGTCTGGCTCGCTCGCGGGACACCATCACAGTGGCTGCCGCACCGTCACTTGTTTGCGAACAATTTCCAGCGGTCACGCTGCCCTGAGCATGGAATACCGGGCGCAGTTTCGCCAACGCATCCAAGGTGGTGTCGGCGCGAGGACCTTCGTCCACGTCGAAGATTCGACCTTCGGCGGTGGTGACCGCGATGATCTCATTTTTGAACCTTCCTTCTGAAATGGCTGCGCGTGCGCGTTCATGGCTCCGAAGTGCGAAGGTGTCTTGGGCCTCGCGTGAGATGGCGTACTTGCGGGCCACGTTCTCGGCGGTGAGGCCCATCGATATGTAAATTTCCGGGCGTGTATCGACGATACGTGGGTTGAGCATGGGTTTCACACCGCCCATGGGAACCATGCTCATGGACTCGAGGCCGCCGGCGACGGCACAATCGATCGCGCCCACCATGATGCGCTCGCCGCAACTGGCGATGCTCTGCAGTCCCGACGCGCAGAATCGGTTGATGGTCATGGCCGCGCAGCCGTCGGGCAGTCCCGCGTCCAAGGCGATGCTGCGTGCGACGTTGAGGCCTTGTTCGCCCTCCGGCATCGCGCATCCCATCACCACGTCGTCGATCGTGTCCAGCGGCAGCTGGGGGAGATCGGCCAACGTGGCGCGTATGACCTGCGCGGCTACGTCGTCGGAACGGGTGTTTCTTAGGGCCCCGCGGTGGGAGCGACCCACCGCAGAGCGTCGAGAGGCTACGATGACGGCTTCTTTGAGGTCGGGCATGGCAAACTCAGTTTCGTAGCGGCTTGTTGTGCTCAAGCATGTGGATGAGGCGAGCTTTTGTTTTGACTTCACCGCACAGCGAGACGAACGCTTCGCGTTCGAGATCGAGCAGCGCTTGAGCGGTGACGTGGGTCGCGGTGGTTGTCATGCCGCCGGACAACACATGGGCGATTTTCATGGCGATCTTCTTGTCGTGTTCGCTGGCGTAGCTACCCCACTCCAGAAGCTGTGCTCCGAGCATGAAACTCGACCCGCGGGGTGCTCCCACCACGTGGATCCTCTCCTGCGGGTCCGGTGGTTGCCATCCGCGTTCGGCCACAGCGATACAGCGGCGCTTGGCCGCCGCGAGCAATCGATCGCGGTGGAAGGTGATGCCGTCTCCGGGTGCCAGAAACCCCATTGTGCGGGCTTCGAAGCCGCTGGTGGAAACTTTGGCCATGGCGGCATTTTCGAAACCTCGACGGATGAAAGGGTAGGGCTCGGGCTCGGGCACCTGTGCCGCCCATTCGGAGGCGCGCCGGCAGATCTCTTTGAGGCCGCCCCCGGCGGGAAGCAAACCCACGCCCATCTCGACGAGGCCCATGTAGAGCTCCGCGCCAGCTTCGATCTCTGCGGCGTGCATGCTCAGCTCCACCCCGCCACCCAACGTACGGCCGTAGGGTGCAGCGATCACCGGCAGTGCGCTGTGGCGAAGGCCCATAAACACATCCTGCAGTGTCTTGACGCCGGCTTCGATGTGACCCCACTGTTTTTGGTTGATCCATCCCAGGAGCTGCATCAAGTTCGCGCCAGCCGAGAAGTCGTTCGCTTGGCTGCCGATCACCAGTCCGCGGAAGCCGCCGTCATGGAGGAGGATGGGTACAGCTTCCGCGAGCAAGCGCACTGCGCTTTCGTCGAGCAGGTTCATTTTGGAACGAAATTCGAGGCACGCGATGCCGTCGTTCAGGTCGATCAGCGCAGCGCTGGAGTTGCGTGTGATCACGCCATTTTGGGTCGTTTTTGTGGGGATGAGCACGGCCCCCGCGGGCGCCCCTACCTCGTGCCAGGGGGCCTGGCCCCCCACGAATACCTGTTGTCGTCCCGGGTCGCCTCGAGTCCACTTGGCCTTGGCGGGGTCGCCGGCCTCATCGAGGAGCGCGCGTGCCTGGGGAGCGAGGGCGAGTCCCCGTTTTTCTATTTCGGTCGCGGCCCAGGCCATGCCGGCGGCATCCCAAAGAGCGAAGGGGCCTTGGCTCCAGCCGTAGCCCCAGCGCATGGCATCGTCGATTTGCTGGGGGGTGTCGCAGATTTTTCCGGTGAGGAAGGCGGTGTAATTAAACAGGGGGAGGTAGACGTCGCGCAGAAAATTGCCGGCGCGTCCTTCTACCCGAAGCGCCGCCGCGACGCGGATCTCGAGAGAAGGGGTTCGGCGGATCTGCTTGAGTTCGTCGAAACGCGGGCGCGTGGACTCGATGTACGCGAGTGAGTCGAGGTCGAGGGACAAGATCGTCCGCTTGCCGGCTTGATCGCGTGCCTTCTTGTAGAAACCGTGGCCGGTCTTGTCGCCCAGCATCTTGCGACCGATCATGGTCTGGATCACCTGGGGGAGCGCGAGGCGTTCGTAGAGCGGGTCGAAGTTCGGAGCGCTCGGGTCACGGCTGAGCGTGTCGCGCAGGTTGCCGACGACATGGGCCACGATGTCGAGCCCCACCATGTCCCCGAGTCGAAATGTGCCGGTTTTTGGCCGGCCCATGAGTTTGCCGTTGAGGTAGTCGACCTCCTCTACCTTTAGGCCGTGTTTTTGTGCCGCGGCGAACGTGAGCAACATCTCCGCAATGCCCACCCGGTTGCCGATGAAGTTGGGGGTGTCGCGGCAGGCCACGACACCTTTGCCGAGTACGCGGTCACAAAACGTGCTTGTTTCGGCGACCACCTTCGGGTCGGTGGAGCGCGAGGGCACGACCTCAAGCAAGTGCATGAAGCGTGGTGGATTAAAGAAATGTAGCCCCAAGAACCGTTTCTTGGCCGATTCGGGCAGGTGCTCAGCGATCTCGGACACCGGGATCCCGCTGGTATTGCTGGCGAGGATGCAATGGGGTCGTGCGGCCGCCGCCACTTTGGCAAAGAGTTCGCGCTTGACGTCGAGGCGTTCGACCACGGCCTCGATCACGAGGTCGCTCGCGGCGACCGACCGCACCAGGTCGTCCTCGAGGTTGCCGGCGGTAATGCGACGTGCGAAGGAGGCCAGCATGAGCGGGGGGGGCTTGCTCTTGGTCAGCTGCTTGAGCGCCGCGAGGGCGATGGCGGATCTCGAGCCGCCAGGTGCGGGGCTCGGCGCAACGATGTCGAGCAGGTACGTGTGGCAGCCCGCGTTGGCGAGATGTGCTGCGATTTGCGCGCCCATCGTACCCGCCCCGAGTACGGTCACGACGATCTGGTGCGGGGGCGCCTCGAGGCGCGGCCTCGAGGTCACGGGCTGGCTCACGGGTGGGCGGCTCACGGGTTCGGTCACGGTGTCACCTTAGAATCGGGTTTGGAAGCAGACGAGGTTCGTGTTGGCCCGGCGACTACATCACGTGTGCTTGCTGCTGCAAAATCGTGCACGGCTCTCGTGCATGGCGCATCGTGGGCCGGGCCGGAGTTCTTCGCAGGCAGAGGGGATGTTGCCTGCGAAATTGAACCGCCGATCGCGGTAGCGCCCCCTCGCCGGGGGGTCGCGATAAAAAGGGGTACAAATGGTGAGATGGGATCCTACGTGCTACGTTCATGGCGTTGAGTCGTGATGTTTTCGATGTTGCGCAAGTTGCTCGGGTTGACGGCACTGGTGGGTCTCGGCCTCGGCGCGCCCGAAGCTTGTTCGGGAACAGACGCCGGCAGTTTGACGCCGGTCGATGCCCGCCCGGGCGCCGTTGAGCATGTTGTTTCGGGAGCTGGGTCGGGGGGGTCGAGTGCCCGACCCAGTTTGGGTACTGGGGTTGGATCGGGTGAGCGGTCCGGGGCATCGCTCGGGGATGGAACGGAGCCCGCGTCGGTGGTCAGATCGGGAACGAATGCATCGAGCCTGCAGCCCCATACACCTTGGGCTCCTCCCTTCGAAGAGCTACTCGACGGACTCGATGGTGCGGCGCAGTTGCTCGCCGCAGGCCGGCACGCGGCGGTTCTCCGGCAGTTATCTGGGCTGTCCGAGGGGTCGCGAGGCTCGGCGACATGGTTTCGGCGTCGCGCGATCGCGTCAAGGGCGCATTTTCAACTGAGACAGTTTGCGCAAGCCATCGCGTCGCTTGAACCCGCTGTTCGGCACAGGCGTCGTTGCCGTTACTTCGCCTGTGAGCGACTCGGATACGAGCTCGCCTTGGCGCGCATGGGCTGGGTAGAAAGCGGTCGCCTGGGTGACAAGGCTGCCGACGTCCAGTTGCGCAAAGCGGCGTCGGAGCTGTTGGCGGCCAGCGCGATCAAGCCCAACCGAAACAAGGCGGAGATGCGTGTCGCCTACAGTCGCGCGTTGGCTGGTATCAAGGGGTCTAGCGCGAAGTCGACATTCTGGGCCGCGAAGAGAGCGCTACGCTCCCTCGATCGAACGATCAAGGACTTTCCGAATCATCCAGAAGCTGCGGAGCTCGAGCTTGAGCGAGCCCGGGCCCAAGTCCGTGCGCGTCAATATACCCAGGCCGCGCAGGGTCTTCGCAGGCTCGCCATCGCGTATACGGGCGACCCCGTCTCCGAACTGGCGTGGGGCGAATTGCTGTCGCTAGCGAAATCTCGTCGCCGAATTCGTGCTCGGGTGTGGTCCCACAAAGAGGAACTGGCGCGCGCTAGCGCGGCGCGCCGGGGGCGGTGGGTCGACGAGTCGCGGCAGATTCTCGACGGACTTGTGGCCAACGAAAAGAGCCCGGCCCACGTGCGACGCAACGCGCTGCTGTCCCGGGGCTATACGGCGTACAAGCAGCGAGATTACGAACAGTGCGCCGAAGACTTCGGCTACCTATACAAGCGCACACGCGCCGTAAAGATGCGGCAGCAGCTGTCGCGTTGCCTCGATCGCGCCGGTCGCTACGACGAGGCTGCCGACTTGTGGCTCGCGCAAGCGGAGAAGCGTCGCGCAAACAAGAGGGCCAAAGCGACTGGGTTATGGATGGCCACGTCGTTGGCGTTTCGTGGTGGCGAGTACGAGCGAGCCTCCGAGTTGTTGGCACGGTACGAGAAACCATTTCGGTCCCACTCGATCCGACGTCGTTGGTTGCACGCATGGCTGCCCTATCGGATGGGCCGCCGCGACGAGGCGATCAACGGCTTTCGCAAGCTCGAGCGTATCTCTCAGCATCGGACCATGGCCCGATATTTTCGGGCCAAGATCTTGATAGCAGGTGCCGACGAGAATGAGCGCGAGGAGGGGGCCAAGCTCCTGCGCGCGGTGATCCGCAAGGCGCCGCTTTCGTACTACGGGGTGATGGCTCGCCAGCGCATGCTCGATGCACAGCTCGATGCGGGGCCTGAACCTGTGCTTGTGCCTATGAAGGATGAAGAGCGCTTCATCGGCTACGGAGAGGCGCGGGCCATCTTTTCCGAGCTCACGCAAGACTTTGGCGCATTCTCGCGGGCGTTGCCGCGCGCGAACCAGCTGCACGCGGCTGGGTGGCTCGAAGAGTCTCGTCGTGAGCTTCGTGTTGCCGTCGACGAGTACCTCAACGGCATGCAGAGACTGAAGGGCCATTCCAGCTGGACGCCCCGCAACGAGGACATCATCGTAGGATTAGGGTGGCGTTCCGAGTGGTCCTACCCCACCGTGAAACCGAGCAAGAAGGGGCGCAAGGTACTGCGTGACCGCGATCGTTCGGATCGGCTGCGAAAGGGCCTTCGCCAGCTCTCGCTCGCCCTGTCCGAGCCCCATCGTTACGCAAAATTGACACGGAATGACGCCTATCCCCACGGTGCGCGCTGGCATGTCCGGGCGTTCCGCGAGGTGATTGAGCGCGAAGCGAAACGTCGAGATTTGAACGCATTCGACTTGTGGTCTCTAATGTACACCGAGTCAAGATTTCGTCGGCACGTGGTCTCCTCTGTGGGGGCTCGGGGCGCGCTTCAGATCATGCCGTGGACAGGGCGTCAGCTCCAACAACGGCTCGGCCAGTTTGATGGCCGCTTCAATCCGGACTCGTTATTCGATATCGAGACGAACGCGTACCTGGCCGGATATTATGTGGCCGAGCTATGGACCAAGTTTCAGGGGCAGGCGCCCCTTGTGTACGCGAGCTACAATGGTGGCCCGAACAACGTCGCGCGCTGGCTCAAGGCCAAGGCCAAGGGCAAAGGGCCCTTGGGCATCGACGTGTTCATTGAGGAAATTCCGTTTCGAGAGACACGACGGTATACGAAGCGCGTGATGGAGGTTCACGCCAAGTACGCGTTGATGTATGCTGGCGGACTGCCGCGCTGGAACAACGAAATCGACACTCGGGTTGAGTCGAATATCGATTTCTAGCGCGCGGGTCCGACCACTGACCGGGGTCGTTCCGAGCGGTTTGGCTGCGGAACGGGCGGAAGTTCGAATCCAAGCGGTGAGATCAGGTGGAGCTTCCTCGCTTCTTCAGGAACCCGAACGCC
Organism: Nannocystaceae bacterium; assembly: GCA_036479215.1. Taxonomy (GTDB): domain Bacteria; phylum Myxococcota_A; class Polyangia; order Nannocystales; family Nannocystaceae; genus FL481. The sequence continues at coordinate 16,260 of JAZGFE010000039.1, forward strand.
CACCTCGCCGCGTCTCGCAGTACGGGGTCGACGTCGTTCGCCAGTTCTTCGAGTCGGTGCTCGACCTCCAGACCGCGGGGTTGTGCATGCGCGAGCGCGAGCGCGGCGTTTCGTCGCATGCTCCGCCGGGGAATTCGTGTGAGCGCAGTGTGGCGGACGAATCCTCGGTATTGGTTGTTCCCGATGCTGAGTAAGCGGAGAAGATCCGGCGTTCGATCGCGCCCAAGCGGCGGCGGCAACCAAGCGTGATCGGGGGCTCGATCGTTCCGCGCCTCGCTGTGATTATGGGGGCACACTTCTTGGCACACGTCACAGCCGGCGACACGTTGACCCAAATGCTCGGCGAGATCGGGAGAGACCGGTCCACGATGCTCGATCGTCAGGTAAGCGATACAGCGACGTGCATCGAGTTCACCCGGGGCGACGAAAGCATCGGTCGGGCACGCGTCGAGACACGCCGTACACGAGCCACACACCTGCCAAGGAGTGGGCTTCGCCGCAGAGGCGTCCCGTTCGCGTGGCGACGATGGCGACCGCGATGACGATGACGATGACGATGATGTTCGGCAGGATACCGGTCGGTTCGCGTGGGCGTCATATGAAGCGGTGCAGAGGAGCACGCCGATCACCACGTAGCTACCGAGCCCCGGCACGATGAGACAACCGTTTTTTCCCAATACGCCCACCCCGGCGAGTGCAGCCAACGCGCGCTCTGGAACCGGCTTGGTATCTACGCATATGAGCATCTCGATACCGGGGAGCTCGCGTTGGAGCTCGCGTTCGAATGCCAGGAGTCGGCGGTGTGCCACGGTGTGATAGTCTTGAGATTGGGCGTAGCGGGCGATGGGACCCGGCTCGCCGCGGTAGGGTATGGCACTCACCAGAGCTGTTCTGGCACCGGGCAAGAGTCGTTGTGGAAATTTTCGAAGGTCGCGGGTGCGCTCCATAAAGGCCATGTCGCCCACTCGACCCGAATCGAGAAAACGGTCAAGTGCAATGCGAGCGCCGGCGAGCGCGGGTTCGTCAAGCGAAACGGCACCCAGGCGGAGCAGTCCTAGGCGTTCTGCCTGCACCGCCAATCTTTGAAGGCGTGGTGCGTCGAGTTCGAGGCGGCTCATACCCCCGTTCATACCAGGAGGATCCCGTCAGGAGGACCTGATCCGCGGGATCGAGATCAGGATCGACGGATCAGGATCGATGGATCAGGATCGATGGATCAGGATCGATGGATCAGGAGGATCGCTGGTGGAGCGAACGCATACGTTGGAGCAGATCCCACACCATTCGCGCTGTGGCGCCCCATAGGGGCGGATCGGCGATGTCGAATCTGTGCAGTTCCCAGGTTTTGCCCCGCCATGTGCGTTGGGCTGTGATGCTGTGAATCTCCGGATTCGCCAGCTTCCCGAAGGTAGGGGTGAGGATACGTTCCACCTCCTCGTTGTGGCGCGACGGCTCCCAGCGCGTGTGGGCGAGGCCGATAAAAGGCACGATGAGGAAGCCCGTCGGTGTCGGTACCGGCTCGAGGCGACCGAGGACCTGCACCGTATTCGTGTCGAGAAATATTTCTTCCTCGGCCTCCCGTAATGCCGTGGAGACCAAGCTATCGTCGCCCTTTTCGGGTTTGCCGCCGGGAAAAGCAAGTTGCCCGGCATGGGTGCCTCCAGCTTTCGCCCGTTGGATGAGGAGCAGTCGGGAGTCTGTCCGGATCTGCGCCTGGCTCAGGATGAGCCCCAGTACGGCGGCGTGCTGCAGCGGACTCGGGTCGTCTACCGTGGCGTGGATCGGGTCGAGTACGCTGGCGAGTTGGCGGTGGCCCACGCCATCGGGACCGAACGGCATCGGTGGCGACGGTGGACTATACCGAAAAGGAGCTTCCGCAGCCGCAGCTACCGGTGGTGTTCGGATTGTTGAATTTGAACCCGGCACCCTGAAGGCCTTCGACGTAGTCGATCTCCGTGCCCATGAGGTACATAAAGCTCATCTGATCACAGACGAGCTGTACGCCGTTACAGTCGAACTTGTTGTCGCCCTCGACGGACTCATCGAAAAAAAGATCATACTGAAATCCCGAGCAGCCGCCCCCGATCACTTTTACGCGCAGCCCGTAGTGGGGCTCGATGGCTTCAGCATCGCGGATTTCAGAGATCTTGTTGGAGGCGATGTCTGTCACGCGAAGGCCACCTGCCATGGCGAGGTCAACAGTTGCGTCTGCGGTGCCGGCGGCGGGCGACGGCGTGTGGGTCTCTGTGTTCATGAGGTCCTCGGATGGCGGTGGGCGCAGTGTTTGCGACGATGGCGCAGCAACTCTTACGTAACGTAAGAAACCAAAGAGTGGAGCGCGGACACGCCCGAGTCAACTGGCGGGGACGCGCACGGGGACGCGCGCCGCTGGCGTCGACTACGCGTATCCAGGGCCCTGTCGAGGTGCGACTCCGCCGCCTTGCTCGCTGCCGTTTGACAGTCCAGTCGCCGATTCCTTACGGTCTGGGACCCTTTGCTCGCACCCGAGCGCCTCCGCGCGGCCCGCGACTGGCGAGCACGACCCAGGAACGGAAAATTCATGACTCGCTACACCCTGCTTGCTGGTGTCCTGTCTTTTGTCACGCTCGCCGCCGCATGCGGGGAGAGCCGAGAAGACAAACTGCGCCGCCAGATCGGCTACGAATCTGCCGGTCGAGACAAAGGCGACCCGCTGGCCGACGTGGAGAAAATTCCTCCGCACCCGGTGCGCGACGCCATGGCCCCGCTTCTCAGCAAGATCTTCAGTGGCGAACGGTTGCCGAACGTCGTGGAAACGGACATCGCGGGGGTGCAAGGGGAGCCGTTTCCCTACGAACTGACCGCGGGCGTGTTGGCGGTGGTCCGGCTCAAGGCGGGTCTCAGCAGCGGGCAAACGGTGAAGGCCATCGTACGTGGCACTGCCGAGGCCGATGCGTGGGTGTTTCGCGACAACGCGCGCAAGAATTACGCCGACCATATCCACAAGGTGATGCGGAGCTTCGGGGACGACGAGAAGGAAAAGGTACTTCGAGCCTACGCGGATCTCCGATTGCTTAACTTCTTCCACAGTCCCGAGGCCGAGGCGGCGATCTCCGCGCTACCTGCCGAGTATCGGGGCCCCGTGGAGGAGCTCAAGCGGGAATACGTTTCGGGCAAAGACGGAGTGTGGAACCGGTGGATGGCGGTCAAGATGTACGCCCGCCGTGAGGTGGCGGGCGACCTGCCCTTCAAGCCCCTACTGAAGGCGATCCGCAAGGACTTGGGCCACGAAGAACCCAAGCCCTATACGTGGGACGAGGCCCATGACTCAACGTTTGCCCGCTGGGCCAAGCAGATCAACAGCGACGACAAGTTGTTCGAGATTCTGACGAACCTGCGGGACCTTCGTTCACAAGAGGAGTTCCGCAACGACACCCACGCGCTGTGGGTGATGGAGGGTTCGCCCAAGATCCCGAAGAAGGCGCACAACATCGCCATCGACAAGAAACTCGGGTTCGGCGTACATCGCGAGGACCTCGGCGGCGGATACCAAGAGATGATCTTCGTATTCTCCAAGCGCATGAGCGGCAAGGCACTCAAACGAGCGTATCTGCAATCCCATATCTATCGCCACATATTTAGCGATTTTCAGTTGCTGGCGACCGCTGGGAGCGACTTTCCCGACAAAGTGGTGCCCGACAAGTATGATCCAGAATACGCGCGCTGTGCCTCAGGCGCCGCGCTCGACACCTTCATCGTGCACTATCGGGCGAAGTACCCCTTGATCTCGGATCTGTCCCCGAAGGTGCGCGATGAGACCAAGGTGCTCGACATTGCGCACAAATGCATTATCAAGGCTTGCGCTGCGGGAGGTATTAAAATTCCGGACCCGAAGGACGAGCTGGACGTCGAAGGTCCCGCGCCAGGCAGTCGACTCGGTGTGTTCCAAATGCTCGCTCGATTCGAGCGGATCGACTACAACACCGCGGCGATGCGCCAGGAACCCAAAAAATCACAGGCCATCCTCGATGCCGAGGCGTTCCTGAAGGCCAATCCGAATCAGCAGCAGTAGGCCGATCCGAATCGGCAGCGGGTTGCGAATCATTTCGGCGGTGCTCATTTCGGACCATGCCTCCAGCCGAGCCCCATCCTCCTCCCCCCGCTGATTCGGCGGCGACCTTGCCGACCGATCCGGAGGAGATCGGCCGGGGGCTATCGGACTACGATCCGGCCACGCTCGTCGCCTTAGTACGGCGGGCCAACCGGTATTATTGGGACGAAAATTCGCCACGGTTGCCCGACGCGCTGTACGACCGGCTGCTGTCGGCTCTGCGGCGCCTCGACCCCCACGCGGCCGTGTTGAACGAGTTCGGGCCGACGGTGCGCAGTGGCACAGTCGAAGCGGAGCTTGACCTCGAGCTTGAGGCGGTTCGAAGGCGGCCCCCCCAAGACCGTTTGGGCGTAGCCGTACGGCACCGGCATTCGATGCTTTCTCTCGACAAGTGCTACGAGCCTGGGGCGCTGTTGGAGTGGGCGGAGAAGTTTCGCGGCGGCATCGTGGTGATGCCGAAGATCGACGGCGTTGCGTGCAGCCTTCGTTACGGTCGGGACGGCTGCCTGCTACTTGCGGCGACCCGTGGCTCGGGTACGATCGGGGAGGATATTACGATCAACGCCCTTCAGATCGACGATATCCCCAAAAAACTGGCGATTGAGCGGGTGGGAGAGTTGGAGGTGCGCGGCGAGATTTTCATGCAGCTCAGCGTGTTTCGGCGCTTCAGCGACGCGTACGCCAATCCGCGCAACCTTAGCGCCGGGGCGATCAAGAACAAGAACGCAGCAAAGAGCAGGGACTACGCGTTGAGTTTTCTTGCCTATGATGTGTTGGATTCTGGGCTCCAGGACGAGCGACAAAAGTGTGCACTCCTGGGACAACTTGGATTTGCGAAGAGTCATTTTTCTTTCGTGGCGCGCGAGGAGATGCAGTCGGCATTTGAGTCGATCGCGGCGTCTCGATCCGATTTGGACTACGAGATCGACGGGGTTGTGTTTCGGGCTGAGCTGGTTGCGGAGCAGGAACGTCTGGGGGCGACCGGCCATCATCCGCGCTGGTCCATCGCCTATAAGTTTCAGGGTGACACCGGGGAGACGACACTGCATGACGTGCAGTGGTCGATCAGCCGCACGGGCACGATCACACCGGTCGCGCTGCTTGAGCCGGTGGAACTTAGTGGCGCAGTCTTACGGCGCGCGAGTCTGCACAACCTCAGTCGTTTCGAGGCTTTGCGACTTAGCTATGGGGCGACCGTGGCCGTGACGCGCAGGGGAGGCGTGATCCCCATGGTCGAGCGCGTATTGTCCCCGGGCCCGGAGAAAAGGCCTTTCCCGCTGCCGACTGCCTGTCCCGGCTGCGGCGGCGCGGTCGAGCGGCGCAAGAAGAGAGAGGGAGAGTTTCTGTATTGCGTGGACCCGCAGCGGTGCGCGAACGCTCGCCTCGGAGAATTGAAGCACTTTGCAAAGGTGGTCGGCATGCTCGGATTTGGGCCCAAGGTCTTGGCAAACGCGGTGGACAAAGGGCTGCTGGCGCACCCTGACGATTTCTTTGGGCTTGCGGTCGAAGACCTTGAGGGGTTGGCGCGGCTGGGGCGACGCAGCGCACAGAATCTGATCGACGAGATTGCTGCACGCCGCGAAATCCCGCTTCCCGTGTTCCTTCAATCGCTCGGCATTGATCATTTGGGGCAGCACAACGCGAACCTCTTGGCTCGCATGTTCGGTTCACTCGACCGCCTACGCGCGTTGCGTCCCGACGAACTCGTGGAGGTCAAAGGCTTCGCCGACGCGATCGCCGAAGCGATTGTCGACGGATTCCGAGCCAAGCGGCAGTTGATAGATCGGCTGCTGGGCCACGTTCGGGTGCCAGACCTGCCCGTTTCGCGCGCGGCAGGAGGGGCCGAGACAGGAGGGGCCGAGACAGGAGGGGCCGAGACAGGGAAGATCGATCCGGCGCCTTGGGCTGGCAAAAAGTTCCTATTCACCGGCGCGCTTGAGGGTTTCTCTCGACTCGACGCCCAAGCTAAGGTGGAGGCTCTCGGTGGATCAGCTGTGAGCGGCGTGAGCCGGAAGCTGAACTATCTCGTGCTGGGTGCGGGGAAGGGAGCCGTCTCGAGCAAGCAGAAGAAAGCGGAGCTGCTGATAGGCGAGGGGGCCGCGATTCAAATCATCAACGAGGCGCGCTTCCTAGCGATGATGGACGAGAGCTGGGGGTGACGGCTCGCGTTCTAACGAGCGCCGGTCCGTCGGCGGACGGCATCCAAGACGGGACCGGCTCTCGCTCGCCACTGGGCGACCCATCGCTCGTTTGGGTTTGTGGCTTCGCTCTTGTTCGTCCGCGCGGGTCGGACACGCTGGCTGGCGAGGTGCGCGCCTTGCGGGCCACATGCCCGTAATGGAGCCGGCAGGTCCACTCCCGGCCGCACCGAGCAGGCATCGCTGTCGCGTCAATCGGCCTCGCAGCGGATATGATCTGGATCATGCTTCGGGTCACGTACACCGGCTATCTCGACATCCAGACGCTGCAGGTGGCCCTAGGGAAGGCCCAGATGGATCTTCGCCCTGGAATGGCCGTCACGATGGTCGTGGATGCCAGCGAGATGCGTGGCTACGATAGGGACGCGCGGGCGTTCTTCATCGCATGGAATCGGAAACATCGTGCGAGTGTCCGCGCGGTGGGGGTCGTCACAACCAACCCACTATGGCGCATGATCATTCATGCGATGTCGCTCGCGTCCACTCAGAGGATGAAACCCTTCAACTCCCTAGAAGAGGCCCTCGATTGGGCCGAGCGGTAGTGGTACGCGTCGTTTCGAAAGGAGAGGGTTCGCTCGGATAGGGAACCGAACACAGTGCTGTCGACCTAGTCCACGGGGCATGGCAACGTGGATGGCCAGCCATATGCGACGGTGGGAAGCGTATGGCCTCCCAGTCGCGCGTCGCTGGCGGCGAACATCAATCCACCACAGCGGGCATAGAAATTCCGTGCGTGGCGGTTGTCGTGCAGCACCCACAGCATCGCGGGGTTGAGGTGTCGATCGACAAGGGCCCAGATTCCAGCGGAGAGGAGACGGCGGCCGATGCCCTGCCGCTGGCAGGCTGGATGCACGTAGAGCTCGTAGATCTCGCCACGGTAGGGATACCGAGGTTCATGTTGCGGGCCGATGCTGACGAACCCCCATAGGTTCCCTGTCGGGAGGTGCTCCAGCACGCGGATCCCGTGGGAGCAGTTGGGGCTCCCTCCTAACTGCTCTCTAAATCGCGCGTAGCTTCGGCGCACGGTTGTGCGTGCCAGTGCCTCCGGTTCGACGAGCTCACGGTAGGCGTGGTGCCAGCTTGCGACGCGCAGGTGGGCCAACCGCAGCGCGTCTCGGGGACGTGCGGGTCGTACACGCACGTCACTTCGAGTGCTGATTCGAAGCAAGATATCCTTAGCTTAGCTGGCTCTCCATCGGATGCACGACGTGGCGTGGCGTGCGGAGGTTCGAGAGCGGACGACGCCGTTTTCATCCTGTCCGCGCCGAGATGGCGTGGTCTCGACATCTCGTTTCATGGAAATGCTGCCCAGTCCGTCTGCTCGTAACACCAGACGTCCGTGTACCGGGCGTCATTGCACAGCGACGGTGGCAACGATGAAGATGTCCGCGACTCAGATGTCGGGTGTCGTGGGGTTGCCGTTCCCCGCAGTTTACCTGAGGCATCCGGGCCGGGAGAGAGAGGGTCCTTCACCTCGTCGCGGAACCACAGCGGGCGAGGCGTGGTTTGTGGGGCCTGCTGGATCGCTGCGGCCGACACGTCGAATCTGATGTCGAAGACGGACGCTTGGAGTGGGCTCGCCCAAACGAGGACGAAAAAAAAATGTGGCGGTCGGAATCGCGGTTCCCATGTGGCTCCTGGCGGGGTCGGCCCAGGTGTCACATCGCGCGTCATTCAGAGCCTTGAAGCCGTTGGCCACGGTCGGCCCAATTTGGGTCGGCATGTGGCCCCTCGATCGAGGGGCCGCACCGCGAGGGATGCCAACGTTCACACGAGTGGACGCTGACGCGTCCGTCGTCGGGTGGGGGGAGATACGGCTGGGTGCACGCTACTACGGGTAGGTGCAAAGACCGACCGTGGCTGCCTGGCCGGGCACGGCCTTGCATGTGCCCGCGTCGCCGCATGGGTCGGGATCTTTCGTGGGGTCGCAGATCAGAGCGCAATGGTCCGGCATCTGGTCTGCCCTTATCTCGGAGGCCCACCATGCCAACGGGGACGCGTTACCTATGGCGTCCGAGTGGACGAGACGGCCGGTGTCGCCGGTGTCGCCGGTGTCGCCGGTGTCGCCGGTGTCGCCGGTGTCGCCGGTGTCGCCGGTGTCGCCGGTGTCGCCGGTGTCGCCGGTGTCG
>JAZGFE010000040.1:0-4954 GCA_036479215.1 Nannocystaceae bacterium
GAAGATTCGTTCTTTGAGCTGGGTGTCTTTCTCCTTCAGCTGGGCATCTTTCTCCTTCAGCTGAGCGAGTGCGTCCAACAGCGTCACGCGATCGTTAGATCACGATACGGCAACGAAGTCGATCCCCTTTTTTTTTTCAAAACGCGTAGTTCGCGAACCGAAAATATGGGTGGTTCGCATCGAGAATATTGGGGGCTGAACGGTTACCTAGAAGGAGCAGTGACTATGCCAGCGTGTCATCGTCGCTCGGCCCCGAATCCACACTGCCAGATCACTGGACGATCCGGCAGCTAGCCGATCAGCTGGGTCTGGACTCGGACACGTTGGCGGATGCCTTGTCGCGGCCAGTCATCATTTGGGTCGACCTGCGGTCCCTATCTCCCCAAATCCTCCAGCTTCGTCACCCATGCTCCGAAGTGTCGACACCGCTTTCGCAACGCATCCACTCCGATGGACTTTACCAGGTCTACGCCCGTGCCGGACTTGTTGTACTCTGGAATCGAGGCAAGAATACGCTTCGAAGGCGCAGTGTTGGGACTGTCATTGATGAGCTCGGGGTTGAGGCTGAGCAGATCCGAGGCCAAGCTCTGTAGCGCGCGGCTATGCTCGAAATACTCTTCTCCCAGTCGGTTCACATCCGCGAGTACGAGTGCCTCGAATTCGTGAAGCTGGACGTATGGGATCAGGCGAGCGTCGTCGATATCTTTCGCCATCGCGGCCTCGATCGCCCCGACGCGAGCATACGGTTCCGGCGGCGCGGCCGTCAGCCCAGGGAAGTCCTTGGGCAGCCCGTACAGGTCGAAAATCGTCGAAAATCTCACCTGATCGCTCGCCCTCTGCCGCATCCAAACTTGCAAATCGCTCCGGGTTCGCGCGTACGAGGACAGGCCCCCACGATATGCTGGGCGACCGCGGCGTGCACGACTCGTCAAGACCTGTTGGGGGTGCACCCACACGCGCGAAGATGCCAGGTAGGGCGCGAGCACGTTTTTTGCGAAGTTGAGTTCTGTGCGTCCTTCCACGAGCACACAGAGATACACACCGCTCATGGCAGTCCCCCAAGCACGTTCTTCTCCCACAGTTCGGAAAGGCAGTAGTCCGCAAGCCACACCTGCAGCTTGTCTGCTTGTCTGCGTCTAGCCGTCGAAATACGCTGCAGTTGCGCGCTTCGTCGCGCTCGACGATGACGAGGTTTTGGGCGTCGAACTCATCCACCAGCCGTGGCGATTGGGTTGCGATCACCACCTGGCAGTGTTGCGCGGCGCTGCGAACCATGCTGGCTAGCTCGGCGATCGCTGAAGGGTGCAGGCCGAGCTCCGGTTCGTCGATGACCACGACGCTGGGAAGCGAGTCAGGTGGCTGCAGGAGCAATGTAGCGAGCGCCATGTACCGAAGCGAGCCGTCCGACAGCTGGTGGGGCCAGTATCGTTCGTCCGAGGTTTGGTCGTGCCAGTCCAGCCGTACCCTCGAATCATTATCGACGATCGCGTCGAGGTCGAAATCTTGAAACTGCGGCAGCACCCGCCGAATGTGTCTCAGGATACGTTCATAGTAGGGGAGGGTCTCGCCGCCGAGTTTGAGGCGGCGTAGGTATGCGGCCAGATTTCCGGCATCGCTTCGCAGGTAACGACCATCATCGATCCTCCACGCCTGCTTGATCCGTGCGGTGTCCGACGTGTCGTGGAACTGAAATGCCCTAATACGCGACAGCGCACCGTGTAGCACTTGGGAGGTCGAATGCGCGTCTTTTTCCAACCCGGATTCGGCGCCGCCGCTGTCGATGGAGTACTCCTGGGGATCCGGATGGTCGCTACGCTTGTATGAAATCTGTTCGCCAGTAACCACGAGTCGGTCGGGGCGACCGGAACTTAGCTGAACATCATACGTCGTCGTCCGGTCTCCCCCGTCGACAACTTGCTGCACCAGCTTTACGGTGAACAATACCTTGTCCGCTCGTGTCCGCCCTCGGTGGAGGACAGCACTGCCCCCCCCCTCTTGGCTCACATAGTTCTGCAGACCGGCGCTGGTCAGGTAGCTGAGTAGGCGGAAGAACGACACAAGGTTGCTCTTGCCCGATCCGTTGGCGCCGAGTAGCACCGTGACGTCGCCGAACGGGATCGTCTGTCCAACAGGGTCGATCGATTTGTAGCCAGAAAGAGTGAGCTCGGTCAGCGTCATCGTGTTGTCTGTCATCGCGCTCCTGGAAGTTGATGCGGTCTTCTCCCCAGTCTACGCCGCGTGACCGCCGCGCAATCGCCGCGCAATCGCCTCTTCTCAGTCCAGACGAATCCGAGCTGTTTCGGCCGTGTCCAAGGGGTCCATCGCCGCGTGCGGATCTCGTCGAGCCGCGTCCCCGTCTCTCCAAAACGGATCTGTTGCTTGCGCACGGAAAGGCCCACTCGCACCACCCGCTTCCCGTCGCCCTTCGACGGAGCTGCGCCACCCATTGCTGCTCCGTTGCACGAACGCGCTCACGAACGCGCTCACGAACGCGCTCACGAACGCGCTCACGAACGCGCTCACGATATCCCGAACTCAGTTGCTGAAGTGATGGCGAGATCGCCTCCTCCGAGGCCCTTGTCAGTGCCGTGCCGCTCGGCCACCGGATCGAGCTGTACGGCTAGAAAATCCGGGTGTCGGTGGCCTTCACTTCAGACTGGGCACGCTCTGTTTCTACTGTTCATGCTGCTGCGGCGGCGCGAGCGGGAGAGTGCATCAAGCGCGAGCAACGGCCCGCGGGTCGGACGACCGGCCGACGCGACGGACGGGTGCAGACGGGTCGAGCCTGCAGTGATAAGGGGCGTCGGCCTTGAGGGTAAGACGGATAAGCTGCCAATCCGACAACCCCCAGTCTACAGAAAACGTGTCGAACCCCGTGCCTTGGGCTCAAACAGTGACCGTGCGCAAAAGGCGGCTACAGGGCGAAGCGCATAAGCCGCGATTCCAACGTTCGCCCGACTCCCGCCCGACTCCCGCCCGACTCCCGCCCGACTCCCAGACGCACCCTCCCCGTCGGACCGTCTCAAGCGTCAGCACCGCATCAGGCCTTTTGTTGGTGTTTTTTTGGGCGCTTGATCAAGGTCTACGCGGCGAGCCCACCCATGGGGCCAGATGACCACTCAACCGCTTGATGCTACTCCTGCATCGTGTTCCAAGCACGACTCGCTGTTGTCGTGTTGGGATTGACCGCATGCGCCCCGACCCCCGAGTTCACCGGGCAGCGGGACGTTTTCGAGTTCGACTCGCAGTCCGTGGGCGACAGCTTCGAGATCAGCGTTCACCTTCCGCCGGGGTACGACAGCTCGGGCGCGGGCCGTCCTGTCCTCTTCCAACTGGACGGGTCAGTGCACGGCGAACAGGTGTCCGGGATCGCGGAGTCGCTGGGGCTCGAGATCGTGGTGGTGGGCATCGGCTACGACGACGGGTTCAGCCCCAACCGCCGGCGTCGGGACGACAGCCCCACGGTGGACACGAACTACGACCAAAGCGGTGGGGCGGATGAGTTCCTCAGTTTCGTGACCACCGAGTTGTTCCCCCGCATCGAGGGCGACTACCAGGTCGACGTCAACGACCGCACGATCATGGGGCACTCGCAAGGTGGGCTGGCGGCGGCGTACTTCGCCCTGTCGCAGCCGGCCCACCCGCCCAGCACTTCCGCGGCTTTGCGTCGGTGAGCGCTGCGCTGTTCTGGGACAGCGGGGTCATGCTGGATATCGAGGAGGAGTACTCGCAGGACAACGCGGCGTTGCCGGTGCAGATGTTCGCGAGCGTTGCCGAGTTCGATTCAATACCCATCTGGGGATACAACGAAGAGTTCTTCGACCGCGTCGAGGACCGCGGCTACGACGGCCTCGATCTGAAGCGCAAGCAGTACGATCGTGCCAACCACGACGACACATGGATTCCCGCGTACAGGGACGCCCTGGAGTTTCTGTATGGGCTCTAGCTCGCTACTCGTGCTGACGATGCTGCTGGCCGAGCCGCCCGCGGTCGCGCGGTCGGAGTGGGCGCCGCAGGTCGAGCGTGGAACGCCCCGGATCGATCTGGGCTTCCAGGGCGGCCGACATCTGGGGTTCGTGGTGAAAGGCGAGTGGCAGCTCCGCAGCTGGAAGCGCGGCGAATTCGGGGTGGGCGGGCTTTTCGCGCGACGCACTTCCACTTCCAGAGAGACCCGAGACGCCCCCAGGAGGGGGTGGAGATCAACGGGAAGCACACCTCGGTCAATATCGCGCCGACCCTGGGCCACACCTTCCGCCTGGCGCGCCGCAGGATAAGCATCGCGACCCTGGGCTACGTGGGCATGTCGATCCGCAACCAGCACACCGAGGTGGTGGACGACGAGCACGACTTCACCCAGCAACTCGACACCACAAAGGTCTACGCCGACCTGGGCGTTCTGATCTCGTTTGGCGTTCGCATGGGCAAGCACATGGGCTTGAACCTGGATGGCGTGATCCCGTTGTACGTGGGGCCACCGAGCAACGGATTTCCGTTCCAGTGGACGATTGCGTCGCCGTACGGGGCGTTGTCGTTGTCGTACTACTTCTAGCTTGCTGCTCCACTCGGCGTTGTTGACGCGAATAGGACAAATCAACCGCAAAAACCGGATGATGGCCGGCCGTTGTTCACAGGCCCACAGGCTGATCGCCACAAAAACCGCCCAACTCCACGGACCAACTTCACCGCAGGCTCTGCCGAGCCCCCGTACCCCGTCCAAGAGCAACCCAAACCTGGCCAAGATCCAAAACACGGACGCAACGAAGTTGCCGGTATCGTCCCAGCAATGCTCCAATCATGGAGGGTAAGATGTCAAGGACCGGGTGACCTGAGTAAACCCCTTACGGACCACCCCCACCCGCAGGCGGCGTAGCTGATGCACACTCGCGGAGATGGCTCTCGCCCTACACCTACTGGCCAGCTGGGTCGGTCGTGCTGGCGTGGGCTCGGGCAGCGG
>JAZGFE010000041.1:0-132086 GCA_036479215.1 Nannocystaceae bacterium
CTCCTGTATCAGGTTTTCGATCTTCGCGGCCAGGCTCTCGATGGGCAGGTCCTTCGTATTCGTATTCATGCCCTCCACATCCCACGACTCGATCGCCCCTTCAATCACCCCGCTGAACGGTTACAACTCGAGTGCTTGTCAGAATCGGCGCCTGTCACGCACGACTGTATCCGAGGCGTGTGTCACGCGGATATGTGCGGGATCATGAGCCTCCACCCCTCCACCCCTCCACCCCTCCACCCCTGCGCCGGGCGCCCATCACGTGCTTCTCGCTCAGTTCGTCCAAGAGTTCGTTGAACGCTTGTGCCGCGGCCATGAAGGGGCTACGGTGCGTGCGGCCGATTTTTGCGGGCCGCCATCGGTCAGCTCGCTGCCCATCCGGCAACGAAAAGCGACGAGAGCGAGTACCTCCTCGACGCTCGGCACGAAGGTCAGGCGCCTGAAATCGATGGTAAGGTGATTGTCTGCGATTTAGCGGCCGAAGCGGCCGAAGCGGCGAACCGTCAAGATCATCGCTTCCGAGACACACGATTTCATGGCGAGCGCCGACTTAGAACGTCCGATCGAGGAGCGCGACTAGTCGCGCTTGGGCAAGCTGGCCACACGACACATGAGCGCCTCCGGCAGTCGGCCGCTGTCCTGGAACGCACGCATATGTAAAATCGGCTGACTGCCCACCTCCGCCAACGAACGCCCGGCAATTCGCTCACTATATTGCCGGGGCCGAAACGCGTCGAGCTGCGCGACCCCCTCCCGACGGAGAAGGTCGATCAGCGCATCCAAACTGTTCATCTTCATGTACGGGCACGTCGCGCAGCCCCCCGAAACGCTGCAGCCTTCGGTCTGTGCGACGCCCGGAACAAGCGGCAAGCCTGGATCTCCCGTGGGCACGATGGCGTCGTCGGATACCGGGAATACGATCTCTGCCGTGGCATCCGGATCATCGGCGCGGCGGAGCAATGCGCGCACCGCCTCGACGATCGACGTGATCATTCCCGACTCCGTACCTAGTACAAATGTCGGGTTGGAGCGTTCCGATGATCTCAGGGATCGTGCCACCTCCTTCCCGATGTAGCCGAGGATGTCCGATGTCGACCCCACGACGCCACGACCTGCCAGTTGAGCCTCAAGCCCCAAGGCGAACATCTCACCTGGCACCTCGAGATGCGCCACCACGTGAGCATCGCTATAATCCGACTTCACACGGTCTACAACGCGGGCCCCGAACATCTCGTGCACGATACACGTACCTTGCTCGAAGTAATGGAAGTGACGCACGAGCCGTGCCACCGACTCGGGCGTGTGCGCCCCATGTATTTCGGCGACGCGTGCTTCCGACATCGCCGAAACGCGGCCGAAAAGCGTATGCAGGTTTCGGCCCATGTAGGTGTCCGGGCCGAACCACAGCTCGAGCTCGGGATCGTGGGCGAATGCCGACAGTACCGTACCGACGACGTTTGACGAGGTGCAGGTGATCGTCGGCACCACTTGGTGCGCCCAGGCCTTCGTTTGTAAACTCGTGTTGATATAGACGACGTGCAGGGCGTGGCCTCTGCTCGCAGCCTTCTCGAGATACGCTCGATACGCAGGACCCTCAGCCGACTCGGCTAAGGAACAACCGATGGGCGTCGCTGCGACGCGATAGACGGCGACACGAGAATGGCCCGACGCGTCGAGCATGGCCCGCACATTCTCCGCCATAAAATCGACACCCAGGACCACTATCGTGCCGATGCCAGCATCGGCCATCGCCACGGCGCGGTCCGACATCTGCAGCGAATCGGAGATGTGCACATGAGGCGACGTGGCGTGACACAACACACCTTGAAGCTCCGCATCCATATAGAAATGGGCCACAATTCCCGCGTTTCGCCTTTTAAGCAATTCGTCGAGTTCGGCTAGCGTCGCGGAGTCGGGATCGAAGTAGCGCTGTTGGTTCTCGGCGAAACTACCGTGTCCTTCGAGCCCGTCCGCGCGGATAAGAAGCGAAGGGAACGGTCGAGGTAATGCGTCCATGCTACCGTGGTCGTCGCCAGATCCGGCGACGTGCGGAACATAGCAGTTGCGTGCCCGAACCGTCGCTCGGCGGAGACAACGCGAAGCGTGCAATGGCGGACGGCCGCACGCCCGCCTGCGGCGCGAGCCCTGCCAGCCGTGTGACCCCACGTCGACGCAGGTACGAAAACCCCTCGATCATGTGACCTGGTCGCGGACATGGGGTAGAACAAGATTGGAGTATGCGCGTCAGACCCGAACTATGATCCCCCGGCGCCACGTCCTCGCGGCCCTTTCGGCGCTCGCGTTCTTCCCCGGGTCGTCCGCTTCTGCCCGCTACGACCCGCTCGTGCTCGTCGCGCCTGGAAACGCGGTGGGCGCGGTGGGCGCGTCGGTCGGCGGATCGATGGTGTCGATCCGCATCGATCGCAGTTTGCCAAGCACGCATGTCCGCCTTCCAGATGGCACCACCATCGATATCGCCGCACGCGTGATGCTCAAGGGGAGCGACGCAAAGGGCCGGGCTCGATACCTCGACGACGCTCGCAACGCGACGCGGGTCGCCGCGAATATCCGCGATGCGCTGTCCGAACACACACCAGAGCGAGCTTCGCTCTTTCGCGCCAACCACCGGCGATGGGCTCGTCCCTTCGCAAGGCAGGCACTGCGGTGGACCCAGCGACTGTCCCGATCTGGCGTCGCCGGGAAACTGATCGCGGACCCATATCACCGTGTATATCTGCTCGAGTGGGCGGGAGCTCGCGTCGCCAACAACAGGGGCATCGTTGGGCCCTCCGCACTGGCACGAGTCCCTCCCGAGCCGCGGAGTCCTACACCCGAGGCCTACTCGCGCTATATCGAAGCCCTCGTGGCCTCGCTCGTGCAAGCGGAGTCCTCCAAGACTGCCGATTGAAGTTCGACCCCTTGCCGAGCGGCAGGAAGGCACTGCTCGCTCAGCGACGCCGTGCCAACCGCCGCATGCGACTGCCCGCGCAAGAACCGCGAGTGCCGACGCATCGTTGGGTGTGTCCCCTTCGCCCGAACCATCCGCGTACGCGCCGCTGCCTGACTGTCCCAATCCTCGCAATTTCTTCATCGTGCGTCTGTACACACCGCCCGTCCCGCAGCATCATAATGCGCGCCCAACTCTTCCAAACGAGACGAGCCGCACCACCATGGACAACCCGGCCCCCCCCACCCTGTCGAAGCCAAGAGAGCAACTCGACGCCGTCGTCATTCGCTTCTGCGGTGACTCTGGCGACGGAATGCAGCTAACGGGAACTCAGTTCACGCAGTCCACCGCAGTGATGGGGACGGATGTAGCGACCTTCCCGGACTATCCGGCCGAGATTCGTGCCCCGGCTGGCACGCTCTATGGCGTATCCGGCTTTCAGGTGCACTTCGCATCACGTGACATCATGACGCCGGGCGACCGGCCAGCTGTCTTGGTGGCGATGAACCCCGCGGCACTTAAAACGAACCTGCCCGACTTGGAGCCGGGCGGGCTGTTGATTGTCAACACTGGAGCATTTAGTCGCGGTGGGCTGAAGAAAGCAGGCTACAGCGAGAACCCACTCGAAGACGACACGCTCTCGCCGTACCGCGTCCTCAAACTCGACATCAGCAAGATGACGCTCCTGGCGGTGGCCGAGTTTGGGCTCGGCAACAAAGAAGCGCTCCGCTCGAAGAATCTATGGACACTGGGCCTTGTCCTGTGGCTCTTTGGCCGCAGCACGAAGCCTACTATCGAGTGGCTCCGCGAAAAATTCGGCAAACGACCCGCGATCCGCGATTCGAATATTGCCGCCTTGCGCTCGGGTCATATCTATGGTGAGACTGCAGAGCTACCGGAGGAAATCGGCCGCTACGAAGTGCCGAGAGCGTCTTTACCAGCCGGCGCCTATCGCAACATCACTGGGAACGAAGCCATCGCCTGGGGTCTTCTGGCGGCAGCCGAGCTCTCCGGCCTCCAGCTCGTACTCGGCAGCTACCCGATCACACCTGCTTCGAATATCTTGCACGAGCTGTCCAAGCACAAGAACTTCGGGGTGGTCACGTTCCAGGCCGAAGACGAGATCGCCGCCGTATGCAGCGTGATCGGGGCGAGCTGGGCCGGTACGCTCGGGGTGACAACGACCTCGGGGCCCGGCCTGGCCCTCAAGACAGAGGCCATCGGACTCGCAGTGGCGGCCGAGTTGCCACTGATCATCGTCGACGTGCAACGGGGCGGTCCGTCCACGGGGTTACCAACAAAGACGGAGCAATCAGATCTCCTGCAGGCCATCTACGGACGCAACGGCGACTCGGAATTGGTGGTACTCGCCGCCTCGACACCAGGGGACGGATTCGAGTGTGCCGTGGAAGCAGCACGCCTCGCCACCAAATTCATGACGCCTGTGATCCTATTGAGCGACGGATACTTGGGCAATGGAGCGGAACCGTGGAAGATCCCCGACATGAGCTCGTTCCCTAGGTTCGAACCGCCCTTCCGCACCGATCCCGAAGGCTACCATCCCTTTGTGCGCGACGAGCAGTCCCTCGCACGCGCCTGGGCCACGCCCGGCACCCCGGGACTCGAACACCGTCTCGGCGGCATCGAACGAGACTATGATTCGGGCAATATCTCCTACGATCCCGAAAACCACCAGCGCATGACCGACGTCCGCGCTGCAAAAATCGGCCGGGTAGCCCACGACATCCCAGATCAAGGGATCTCTCTCGGCGAGGACGAGGGAGAACTCGTCGTCGTCGGTTGGGGTTCGACCTACGGCAGCATCCACCAGGCGGTGATCAACTGCCGCGATCGGGGTCTGCGCGCATCGCATGTCCATCTCCGGTATGTCCACCCCTTGCCGCGCAACCTTGGCGACATTCTTCGTGGCTTCAAACGGGTCATCGTACCCGAAATGAACAACGGGATGCTCTCCAAGATCCTGCGATCCGAGTATCTGGTGGACGCACAGGGGATCAACAAGGTGTCGGGACAGCCGTTCAAAATCCAAGAACTCGAAGAGACAATCCGCGCCGAATTGGAACGGTAGAACACTAGCACCGGAAATCAAATCATGTCCGAGCCAGCCAAGCAGTTGACACGCAAAGATTTTGTCTCGAACCAAGATGTGCGGTGGTGCCCAGGTTGTGGCGACTACGCCATCCTGTCCACCATGCAACGCACCCTGCCGGAATTAGGTATCAAGCGAGAAAACGTGGTCTTTGTCTCGGGAATCGGCTGTTCGAGCCGATTCCCGTACTATATGGATACCTACGGTTTTCACACGGTCCACGGACGTGCGCCTGCATTCGCCACGGGGATCAAACTCGCCAACCCCGAGCTCGACGTATGGCTCGTCACCGGCGACGGAGACGGCCTCAGCATCGGTGGAAACCATCTTCTACACTGCCTACGCCGCAACGTCGATCTCCAGATACTGCTGTTCAACAACCGCATCTACGGACTCACCAAGGGCCAATATTCACCCACCTCGCTCGTAGGCCACCAGTCCCCATCGACACCTGCCGGCTCGGTTGACGCTCCGCTCTTTCCCGCTGCGTTCGCTCTCGGGAGCGGGGCGAGATTCGTAGCGCGATGCCCCGACACGCTCGCCAAGAAACTCGCGCCCCTACTCAAGCGTGCCCACGGCCACCGCGGAACAAGCTTCCTCGAGATTCTGCAGAACTGCCCCGTCTTCAACGACAAAGCATGGGAGGGTGTCGACGACAGAAGCGCTGTCAGCGAGCAGCAGCTATGGCTGGAGCACGGTCAGCCCATGCGATTCGGAGCAGACAAGGGTCTGCGACTCCGCGCGAACACACACGATCTCGAGGTCGTCACCCTCGGCCGCGAGGGCGTAAGTGAGGCCGATCTCTTGGTCCACAACGAAAAGAGCCGCTCTCTCGCGTTCCTTCTCGCCGGCATGGATCCCAGTTTGGGATATCCAACCGCACTAGGCGTACTCTACTGCGATCCTGCGCCCACTTTCGACGAGATGATGATGAAGCAAATCGACCACGCCATCGCCAAACGCGGTCGCGGCACGGTCGACGCCCTTCTGCACTCGGGTCACACCTGGTCCACTCCCTAAGCTCGCCCCCCCACCCGCCCGCCCTCGTACGGTGTGCGTGCCCGTCCAGGTACCCAGGGAAACGGCGACTCGATCCAGCTGTCTGGAGATCACCTTCCTTGCACGCTTGATGGCGGCAAGTGCCGCAGCCGCAGCCGCAGCCGCCACTCCACTCCACGCCACTCGACGCCAGGGCGTCCCGCTTCGGACCCAGGATGTCATGACCCAGCGCGGGCTGCGTCCCGCCCGGAGGCGCACTCTACCAAACTTCGACCGGCGCAGGGAGATGGGACACAATAAACTCATCCGACCCGCGTCCAACCTCGCCCGACTAAGGACATCGCCATGACTCCCTTCAGACGACGATTCCCTCTGCTTCCGATTTTTCTTGCCGGCGCGACAGGAGTCACGCTGGCCTGCGTCATTGAGACTGGCGTCCGCGAATCTTGCGATACGGGAGCGAACAACCATCTCGACACCGACGACATGTGCGTGTGCAACCTTGGATATGAATGGTGCGGTCCCGACGACAGCGGCGATCTGGACTGCTGCAAACCAGCTGGCGCAGGCAACGGCGGTGAATCTTGTGATACGGGAGCAAACAACCATCTCGACACCGCCGGCATGTGCGAGTGTGACGCTGGGTACCAATGGTGTAGTTCCGACGACAGCAGCAACCTTGACTGCTGCGAATCCACTGACGGGGACGGGGACGGGGACGGGGACGGGGACGGGGACGGCGACGGCGACGGCGACGGCGACGGCGACGGCGACGGCGACGGCGACGGCGGCATACTCCCGCCGGAGGCCTGTGCCCCAGAGGAAGAGGGAAGCTACTGGTGCACCCACGACGAATCGATGGGCCCGGTCGGCAGCACCTTTTTTCTCTGTGCCGAGGGGAAATGGATCGCTGACACGACGTTTCCAGATGAGTGGTGCGCCGATGAGGGATTCAACTTCGCCTACGGTTGTGTCGACGTGACCCCCGAGAGCGGGGAGCCTTTCATCGACTTCCTCTGTGGCGCCGGTTCGGGTGAACCCTGCGACGAGAGTTATGCGGACTCCTGTCTGGACGACGTGATGATTCTGTTCTGTAAATACGAAAGGGTGACCGAGGACAGCTGCCAGCAATTCTGTGAGTCCGGCGAGCTCGACGACATCGAGTACGAAAACGGCAAATGCGCACAAGGTGACGACGATCTGTTCACCTGTGTGTGCTGGGACGACGAGTCTCCGGTCTGACCTGTCCGCCGACAAAATCCGAACAGCGCGCCTCCGCGGCATCGTAGCTAGCGTCGCCGCGGCAAGCGAGTGGGGCGGCGACCGGCGTCACAGCTTCCTCCAGCGTACCAGCCGGGCACGGGGCTCGCGTCGAAGCACGCGGGCCAGCTTCGTCACGGCAGTCTCCACCTGGAGATCGACCAAGAGTGGATCCAATAGGGGTGCTCCCCTAGCATCCCACCGTAGCGAGGTGGATGCACAGCGCCCACCGGGGAGAAAGATCTCCACTTGGTACCCGAGTTCGCCGTCCTCCTCGAAGCGAGCAAAAACGAGTCTGGCCCCTTGTCGCGGGTGTAGATTTCGACTGGAGGACGCCACGCGCGGGGAGTCTATCAGGCCGGTTGCGAAGATCGCGGTCCATTTCGGCGCGGGTTGTGTACGGCGCTCGCAGGTTACGCCCAAGTCCGCCCGAGTTCGCCCGATGGAGGAGACGTGTCCCTGCTTTTCGGCATTTCGCTGGCCGGATCGGTATTTGTCGCGGCGTCTGCCAGCCGTCAGCTCACCGTCGACAGCGAGCGCGCCAGGTCCGCGCTTCCGTTCCTCGCTGCGATTCAGGCCTCCGAAGACGAGGATCGCCGTTCACTCTATGGCCACCAGTTTCCCGGTCTCGTCACGGTCGAGGACCTCGCAGTGATCCTCCATGCCGACGGCCTCGACGCAATGCGAGACAACTACGACGGTCCCGTTAGCGTCACCGTATCAGGAACGCTCGTATCGCCGCTCGACGCAACGGTACGCGGGGTAACCGTTCAAGTTGGCTTCTTCTCCGTAAGCGAAGTCAAGCGAGCATGGCATCGACTGACCGCATCTCCGCTCGCTCTATCCGACGAGGACCTGCGGAAGAAACTACCCCGCCCACTCTTCGCCATGGACAAGCCGGCACTGGCTGACAAGGACATGGCGCTGCGACACTCCATCGATATCCGCGTAGAATACGAATTCGAACAACTCGAGATCGCCCCGAGATCCCTTCCTGGCTACCTGGCCATACTGGATGGATATCGGATCGAGCGCCCCTCCGTCTCCGACATCGAACGTATCGTGATCGACGGCGGGACATCGGATCTTGTCTGCTTGTCCAACTGGGCGGAAGGAGTGGTTCGTGACACGCTCCCGTTCTCCGAGCAAGATCGGAACCGCCTGATGCGGATGCTCGGAAAACAGTTGCGTTCTCTCCGAGCGCCGCCGGGCCTGGGAGATCTGCAGCGCCTCAACACCATGTTGCTGCTCGTGCGGATGCTATCCGCACCGGTGGACTTGGAGTTCCTACTCGGACTCGACCGATCCATGCGGATCATGCTCACGAGCGCCGCCCTGTCGTATTATGACGCACTCGTTGAGGAAAATTCTCTCGAACTGCCTGTGCACGGCATGCAGAGGCTGCCGTCATCATCTCGGGAGTTCACGCAAGCATATCGGTACGCCCTAAACGACATACGCAGGAGTGCTCTCCCCAGTCTCTTGGAGCTCACCTTCGATCCCATCGATTTTCGCGAGACGCCGGCCCATTCGGGCCTACATCGATCGCCCGTGCAGCCACAGGCGACCGCTCTCATGCGTCCCTTGAGCGCGACAAATGTCGCCGGGCTTCTTGATGCCACCGAAGATGACCTTGACGATCAGCGACAAATCCTGCGCTACTATGTCAGAGCCCACTACGCACCCGCCGTCGAACCGCTCCTTCGGTGGCTACAGGACCACCCCGATGAGTCCGATAGTTTGGGCGTGTATGCGGCTCGTGAGCTAGGCTCGCTGGTGGTGCCGGCCTTTCTCCGGTACTATTTCGACCCTGACGCACCCGAGCAGCGCGCCCTGGCGCGTCGACTCCTGCTGGAGCTCAACGAAGAAACCGCTGCCGAAGTCGTGAGCATCATCCGCTCTACCGGCGTCGTCCTTCCGCGCCCGGCTTCCATCGCTCTCGCGCTCGATAAGTTCGACGCACGGCGGGAGAACGAGCTCCGCCGCGACGCCGCGGAGTTGGAGATTGAAGCTTTCCAAGGTGGAGACGATGTGCTCGCTTTCTCAGCCAGTTTGCGCGCTCTGCAGCGACTCGGAGCCATCGCACCGGAGAGGCTCCAAAGACGCTCGGACGAGACGATCGCCCTGCTCTCCGGGGCCGCTCTCATGCTCGATAGTGATTCGCCGGCCGAAAGTGACAAGGCCATCCG
This sequence comes from Nannocystaceae bacterium, assembly GCA_036479215.1. Lineage (GTDB taxonomy): Bacteria > Myxococcota_A > Polyangia > Nannocystales > Nannocystaceae > FL481. Next base: position 9,506 of record JAZGFE010000041.1, read on the forward strand.
GATGCTCGAGTCGTTCCCGCTCGATAGAGGCACCGTGGACCCGGCCGATGCGCGAGCCCTGGTCGTCGCGCGAATCGCGGTAGCACGCCGTGACTTCGAGGAGGCGCTGCGTATCTTGGAGAAGCATGATCCCACGCTGAAGGATTTCGCGGCGCGACAGCTCTACGTCGACACACTGGTTCACTGGATAGAAGTTCAGATTTCATTGGGAGATTTTCCGAGCGCTCACGCTCTATTGAGGCGCGGTAGCGAGAGAAGCCCTCGAAGCGCGCGCCTCTCCGAGATCGAAGGCGAGCTCTTCCTTGCGCAGTACTGGCCGGCTCTCGCGCTCGCCGGACTTTTTTCGCTCACTGTAGTCGGGACCGCCACATGGCTCGGACATCGCGGGCTGAAACGCGGCATCCAAAACTGGCGCGAGGGACAGCGGCGAGCCGCTCGTTTGCGCCGCAGAGCGAGCCACGCACGAAGAGCGGCCCGAGAGCTCGCTAAGCTAGAAGCGAGTGTGGACGCCATAGATCGGAGTATCGATGGCACACTCGTCACTTTGGAGACACCACCGGCCCCACCTCCCGCGACCAACGTCAGGATCCATGAAGACCTCAAGGCGAGCATGGAGGGGACTCGGGGTGAGCAGGAGGCCGGGTCCGAACATACGCGGGATACGAATCATGTGGTTTCATCCGAACAGACCGAAAGCGGCGACGGAGCCGATGACACAGGTGGCGAGGAGTCCCGCGAAGCACCCGACGAGACGGTCGCCATGGACGGTGCCCCAGCGGGGAGTGTCGTTCGCCCGCGCGGCCCCCACGACTTACCCGAGACCCACGACCCCAACGACCACCCCGACCGCCCCAACGACCACCCCGACCTCGACGACCTCGACGACCTCGACGACCTCGACGAGCGGGCGACCGAGACGGCCCACGACCCCGGTAACTCGAAGCAAGAAAGCGCGCACGCAGACACCGTGTCCACCGGCACTGCTGAACACGTGGGAGACTCGAGCACCGACGACACGCCACCGCAAGACCCCGCGTCCGCTGACGCGAACGCCGAGGACGCGCGGGAGCACGATGGCGAAGAAGCGGGTGCTCCCCAAGGCACCGACGGCGGCAAACAAGCTGAAGTGTCCACGGAGTGAGAGGGGGGCACGCGATCGGACCGCACGGAGGTCACGAACGTCCACGTCCGCGTGTATCGCCCGGAGAGCCCTGCGCCCCCCGCGTTGCCGGTCTGCGACGGGCACATCGTCTTGAGCGAGGCGCGCCACGCTGGCGCGGTCTGCTCGCCGCCCTCGGCAACGGTCGTACACCTTGCGCGAGGCGGCGAGGTCTGAAATCCTGTGCGCCCCCCTGTGAGGCCCAGGTTGCAACGCTGCGAGTATGTCGAGTGGGCCCGCTCGGTCCCACCTGATCCACGCTATGACCTCACGCGCAGCGGGATAGCCGACACAGCTGGCTTGGCCGACGCAGCGTTCTCCTGGATCGCGCAGCCCGAGGTCGCGGCAATCTGCCGGCGCGAGTCCAGAGCTCAGATCATGGCGGAGTATGCCAACGCAGTGGCGCGACGCTACAACGTCGACGCTCACTACGTCACGCCCACACTTGGCGGAACGCAGGCCATTTTGCACTCGTTGTTCGCGCTCGTCGGTGTGGGCGACCATGTGGTCGTGGAGCGACCGACCTACGAACCGCTCTATCGCGTTCCGGAACTGCTCGGAGCGGAGGTGTCCCGCCTTGAGCGGAAACCTAAGGAGCAATGGGCTGTCCTACCCGAGCGCCTCGCTCAGCTCCTCACGCCTCGCACACGTGCGGTCATTCTAACCAACCTCCACAACCCGACCGGGCTCGCCATACCGACCGACACCCTCGCCCAGGTGGGAGACATGGCCGCCCGCGTCGGTGCTGCGCTGCTGGTGGACGAAGTCAACTTAGACTTCTGCTTCGGTCAGGAGGCTCCCCTCCCGACGCAACCTGCCTGCCTCGCAGTGGACAACGGCGTCAGCTGGTCTTCCGTTTCGAAGTGCTTCGGCTTCTCGGCGCTCCGCGCCGGATGGATTGTTACACGACACGACGAGGTGGCAGCTGCCATGCGATCCGCTACCCCATACCTTCATCTCGAGCTCCCCATGACCCCGTTCCACCTCGCCACCCAGGTGCTCTCCCACGCTGATGAACTCCGCGACAGGGCGAGTCGGGTCGCTGATAACGGACGTCGTATCGTGAATCGCTGGCTCGAGGCAGAGCGACGGGTGAGTTGGATCTCCCCTCCAGCCGGACTCACAGGGATTGTGCAGCTACCCCCTCTGATGTCGGATCGCAAGTTCTCCGGGCATCTGCGTGAGCGCTACGACACTCAGGTCGTCCCGGGATCATTGTTCGAAGCAAGTGGCACCGTACGGTTGAGCTATGGCTTGCCTGAGCCTGAACTCGAACAGGCACTGGCGAATTTTTCTGGCGCCCTCGACGAACTGATCTAACGATACGATTCCCGGCTTGCAATCAAACGTTGAAACGGAAGTGCATCACGTCGCCGTCCGCGACGACATAATCTTTGCCTTCGACACGCAACAGCCCCTTGGCTCTCACCGCGGCCTCAGATCCGAGATCGACTAGCGTCTTCCAATCCACGACCTCTGCCCGGATGAACCCCTTCTCGAAATCCGAGTGAATCTTGCCCGCTGCCTGAGGGGCCCGATCTCCTCGCCGTATGGTCCACGCGCGCACTTCCTTCGGACCGGCGGTGAGGAAGGTGATCAAGTTGAGCAGCTTGTAGGCCGCGCGGATCAGTCGATCCAATCCTGCTTCCGTCTGGCCCAAACCTTCAAGAAAGTCCCGCTGCTCGGATGGTTCGAGCCGAGCGATCTCGGCTTCGATAGAGGCGGACACCACCACGACTTCTGCGCCCTCCGCGGCGACCTGCTCCACCAAGGGCGCGACGCAGGGATGCGCCAACCCCGCACTGAGCTCATCCTCCGCCACATTCGCGGCATAGAGGACCGGTTTTGCTGTGAGGAGGCAGAGGGGATCCAACACCAACCTGTCGTCCGGATGAAATTCCACCGAACGCACAGGCTTTCCCCGCTCGAGCAGCTCGAATAGCTGCTCACAGACGACAACGGCTCGTTTTTCCGTCTTGTCGCCCCCTTTCGAGAGTTTCTTCGCCCGTTCTAGTCGCTGTTCCACCGACTGCAGATCACGGAGCATCAGCTCAGTATCAATGGTTTCGACATCGGCGACCGGGTCGACGCGCCCGTCCACATGCACAACGTTGTCGTCATCGAAACAACGGACAACGTGGAGCAGGGCGTCCACATTGCGAATGTTCGTGAGGAACTTGTTCCCCAGGCCTTCGCCCTGTGAAGCGCCCTTCACCAAGCCGGCGATGTCGACGAACTCCACAGCGGTCGCCACCACGGATTTGGGCTGGATCTGCAGCGCGAGTGCATCGAGACGCGGATCTGGCACGGGAACGACGCCAACATTGGGTTCGATGGTGCAAAACGGAAAATTCGCTGCCTCGGCGCCCGCATCCGAGAGTGCATTAAAAAGGGTAGATTTGCCAACGTTGGGCAGCCCAACGATGCCGACCGCAAGTGCCATTGCAGCTGCGAGTAGCATGGTTTTGCCCCCGCCGACGCCGCACATCACCTCGGCCATGGTCCCGCATGCGCTGCGCCCGTTGACCACGACACGGCGGAGAACGATTCGACAGTGCCAGGCCGGCGAACCGGGGGGTCTCGATCATACGGTGGCAGAACTTGCTTCCTTGATCTGATAGCTGGTCGCCCCCGCTCATGGGTCCCCACCCCGCCGAGCGGACCGGTGCCGACCCAAGCACTCATCGTAGTAGTCGGCCAAGCGACCCATGCACGCATCCCAAGTGAATCGACGCGCATGGGTGAGCGCAGCGTCGGCCATGCGGCGGCGGAGCTCCACGTCGGCAAGCAAGGCTGCCGTGTGCTCCGCGAAACTCTCCGCGTCTCGAGGCTTCGCCAACCACCCGGTCTCCCCGTGCCTCACCAACGACTTCGCACCTGGCGCATCCGCGCACACCGCGGGTAGCCCCGATGCCATGGCCTCGAGGGTGACGTTGCCGAAGGTATCCGTTTCGCACGGATACAAGAACACGTCGCTCGACGCATACGCGGCCGCCAGCTGCTCGCCCTCCAGGTGACCGGGCATCACGGCGCGCGGGAGCCAACGCCGCAGCGCCTCATGACCGACCCCCTGACCGACGATAACCGGGCGGAAGCTCAACCCGCGCCGGTCGAGCGTGTTGAACACCTCGGCGAGGAGGCGAAGTCCCTTCTCCCACCGCAAGCGGGCAACAAACAAGATCGCCACCTCATCCGGCGCGATCCCGTGCTGTAGCCGCCACGTCGCGCTGCGCCTGGCAGGAGAGAAGCGATCGGTATCCACGCCGCGCGACCACAAACGCATCGTGCCGCCGATGCCGTGGCGTCGCAGCTCATTCGCCATGGATGGCGTCGGCACGTAGATCTGGTCGCAGCGGCGATAGAAACGACGAAAATATGCCCAGCCCAGTCCCTGAAACGGCCCGAGAAACGCGCTGTATCGCATGTAGGACACGATGTTGCTGTGGAACGAAGTGACCACAGGCAGGTCGTGCCGACGCGCGTAGTACATCCCCGCCCAGCCCAGGAGATCGGGTGTGGCCAGGTGGACCAGATCGGGACGAAAGGCGTCGAGCCGCTTTCGCGCTGAACGCGGCAAGCCGAGTGCGACGCGGTACTCGGGCTGGTAGCCCACGGACATGGCGCGAACCGGAATGAACTGCCCCGCGGGCTCGAGCGCGGGCGTAGCGGCTCCGGGGGCAAATACCGCGACCTCGTCACCGCATCGTTCCAAGAAGCGGACCATCCGATTGAGCGTGAGCGCAACGCCGTCAACAACATTGACATAGTTGCCTGTCATCAAGGCGATACGCCGCCCGACACCGGTCCGCGGTGTTGACATCTCGTGGTCGATGGCCGGGTCGAGATACTTGGATGTGAGATTTCCAGAAAGCGCGTCAGCCCGCGCTGTTTCCTTGATCCTGCTTCTCGCGAACCACCCCGTGGAGCAACTCCACGAGCTGGTTCATGTTGTCAAGCTTGTTCAGTTCGGCCCGAGGGACTTTGACCTTCAGATCCCGCATGCTGCACGAGACGACTTCGACGATATCGAGGCTGTTCGCACCGAGGTCTTTCATGGACTTGGCGGGGTCGATCTCCACGCCTTCGAGGTCCTCTATGGTGTCCACGAGGTGACCTTTAACAACCTCGAAGACTTGTTCTCGTGTGATCATGGCGTCTCCTTGCGAGCGCTTATTGCGCAAGCATCAGGGTCGTGCGTGAGCCCGTAACGCTCGCGGTGATGGAACAGGCGAACCACGTTGTCGGCGAAACTGAGGCCCCTGTCCAGGACCAGAACTTGACCTTTTATCGCGTCCATCATGCCGCTACACAAAGCGAGGGCGGCGTCTCCGACCTCTTGCTCACGAATAAAAAAATCTTCGCCGTGATAGCGACGGCAAAAAGGGACGAAATCGGGGCCGAATGTCGCCGTGAGGGACGCCGTATCAACGGGGTTTGCACGCACGATGTTGATCCGAATATCCTCTGCGTGCAACTCCACGGTCAGATGGCGACACATCACCTCCATCACCGTCTTCGCCGCCGCCACGAGATCGTAGCCCGGAAGAAAACAGTCTGGCCCCCGGGAGGACATGCCCACGACATAGCGGGGATAACGCGAGAATACGCGTTGGACAGCCTGCATGTAGCCGACCAACGGCCAAGCACTGTACCCAATGCTCCGAGCCAGGCCTTTGCGCCGCAGGTCCAGGTGCGAACGAGTCACCTGCGCGAAGGAGACGTTGCTCACAAACACCTCCAGCCGATCGTGGCGCGTTTGAACCCGGTCGAGCAATTTGTGGGTGTCTTCTTCGACTGAAACGTCCGCCTCCACAATATCTGGGACCGGTGCGCCGACGGCGGCGAAGCGCGCACGCACTTGGTGCTCATCGGCACTTCCCCAGCGGTGGGTTAAATAGACGTTCGCCCCGCACCGACCGAACGCCAAGCCCGTGGCCAAGCCGATACCGGACGTGCCACCGGTAACGAGAACCGCCTTACCGGAGAAATCAACAGGGATCCGTTCCACGCCCGTCATGCTGCTCCTCCCGACCTCTCGAGCGCCCCGGCTCCGCCGAACCCTCGTCCGTGATCCATGGTCACCACCTGTCCGGACATCGCATCGAGCAGGCCGCTGCACAGGACCACCACCACCTGGCCCAGTTCCGCGCGCGCCGCATGTTGATCGGTCTCGAGCTCGTCGGAGGCCGCTGAGGTTGGCCATGCCGGAGGAACACGCACGGCATTGACCAAGACGCCGTGCTCCCGCAAATGTGTCGCCATGTAGCGCGTAAAAGTCTCCAGCACCGCAGACGAGATCGCTCGATAGGCTCCGGCCGGCTCGTAGAGATCGGACGCGTCGTCGGACAAGGCGATGGCATGGCGAGGATAGTCGCCAAAAACGCGGTGGATAGCGTGCAGCCCAGCGATTAGGGGCCAGCTTCCGGCCTCGAGCGCACCCGACATGCCCTGCAGATTCTGGGCAGCTAGACCCGCCACTCCACGAGCCCGTTCGGAGGCGATGACCAAGACATCCAGCGACGCGCACTGTTCTCTCACACGCGCGAGGGCGGTGTCCGCTGCCTGCGAACGGTTGAGATCTGCGCAGACCAGCGAAGGCGGCACCAAATCCCGCGCGTCGAACACCTCTGAGATGGCCTCGAGCACCTCTCGTTCCGCGCTAGGATCGCACAGGAGGAACACTTGATCCCCTGCACGTACGAACGCCTCGCTCACGGCCAGGCCCGCCGACCCGACACCAACGACGATGAGCACCCCCCGACCGGTCCGGTTCGCCTTAGCCATGCGCAACTCTTCGCAACCGGTCTCGTGGCAACCCATCTTCACCATCGCTGAGGATGAAAGGCATGGAGCAGGGTACAATAGTGCCGGTCGAGTCGCGCCAAGTACAACGCACGGCGGCGCCCGGTGTAGGGAGACAGGCGCGTCAACCACGCGACGCACTCAGAACGCGCATCGCACTCGGGAAACGCGACGCCGGGTTGGTACCATATCGTCGCGGCAAAGTCCGGGAAACACACCGTTTCGCGCAAAACACTTGATCTCGACCGCAGCGGTGCGCGCAGCAGCGCTAACAACGCTAGCCGGACGGTCGCCGCGCCGGCTAGCCAGCTCTCATGGCAGCCAGTTGAGTCCGCCCGCCACATGGATGACCTCACCGTTGATGAATCCTGCGCGCTCCGAAGCCAGGAACAACACCGCCGCGGCCACCTCATCGACGACACCCATTCGCCCCTTGGGCGCTGGGCAGTGCGCTCTCCAATACTCGCGCGCTCCCGCGGGGAGCGTTTCTCGCGTCATGTCCGTATCGAAAAAGCCTGGGGCCACAGCATTGGCAGTGACCCCCTTGCGCCCGTACTCCTTGGCCAACGAAAAGGTCAGCCCGTGGAGACCGGCTTTACTCGCCGCGTAGTTCGCCTGCCCTCGCGCCCCACCATGCTGGACCGAAGAAATGTTCACGATCCGTCCGAAACGATTGGCCAGCATGTTGGGCAGAAACTGTCGAGCGACGAAGAACGGCCCAGTCAGATTCGCCGCGATCACTTCGTTCCATTCGTCATCGGACATGGACACGACCAGGTTGTCTCGGCTTACTCCGGCGCAGTTCACGACAACGTCGATGCTGCCGAACGCTTCGAGGATCGCATCTCCCACCCGCTCCACCGTCTGCGAATCGGTTACGTCCATGCGGAAGGGGACACAGCGACCGTCTGGATGTGCCTCCGTGACTCGGGCACAAAGGCCGTTCGCCGCCTCGACGGTGCGTTGATAGGCGAACGCAACGCCGTGCCCCTCCGCAGCCGCTGCGGCAACGATGGCGGCCCCGATACCTCGTGAACCGCCGGTGACGAAGAAATTCATATCCGGTAGCCTACCTGAGACTGTAGTCGGGGTGTGCAAACAGAGCGCAACAGTTGATCCCGCCGAAACCGAACGAGTTCTTGAGCAACACTCTAACCTCCAGTTCGACCGGCCCATTCGCGCACACATCGAGGTCCACTTGAGGGTCAAGCTCATCAATGTTCACGGAGCCATGTAGCCGTCCGTGCTTCATCTGCAGCAAGGCTGCCACTGTCTCCACAACGGGTGCCGACCAACAAGTGTGCCCCAAGATCGACTTCGGCGCGTTGATTTTGAGTCCATGTGCGGCCTTGCCAAAGGCTCGCTTAATCGCCTGGATCTCCGAAATGTCCCCCAGCGGAGTCGATGTGGCGTGAGCCGACACAAAGTCGATCTCCGTCGGCGGAATGTCGCACTCTCGCAACAAGCGTGAAATGGTGCGAGCTTGGCCGTCGACAGAAGGTGAAGGTTGATGACAGCCGTCGGACGTGGCCACACAGCCCATGATCTCGGCATAGATCGTCGCACCGCGGCGTTTCGCATGCTCCAATTCTTCGACCACGAGCGCACCTGCTCCATGTGAAGGCACAAAACCCTCGCGCCGCACATCGTAGGGACGACTGGCGAGGGTCGGTGCGTCGTTGAAACTCTCGATCGAAATGGCTCCCATCATCGCCATCGAGTGCACGCCCATCGCCGAGAAGTCGAGGACCGGACCCACCAACATGGCCAAGTCTTGGCCATGATGCCGAATGTCGTCCACGGCACTGCGCAGCGCAACGTTCCCGCTCGCGCACGCTCCCCCCACGGTGAAGGCCGCGCCGTGCCAACCCAGCACCTCGCTCACCGACCCAGCATGATCCGTATCGAGCATAAGCACCGCCGCCATCGAGTCGATGTAGTCGGGCTCCGCCAGAAAGGTACGATAGTTGTCCGTCGTATAGCGCTCGTTGAGGTTGTGACCCCCTACGATCACCGACCGCCGAGATGCATCTCCATCGAGACCGACGAGGCCAGCATCTATCCACGCATCGAGGGCGCACAGCATAGAAATGCGCGTGGACATGGGGGCTTTCTTGCAAAGCTGCCGTACCCTTTTGTGCATCAGATCGGGTACGATCGACTGGAGGCGTGCCAACTTGGCGCGAAAGTCATACTCAGATAGGTCACCCCCGACTTTCGAGTACACGTCGGGGTTGTCGTGAAATTTCCACCGTGTGACGGCCGATGTTCCTGAGATCAGCTTCTCATAGTAGGTATCCAAATCATCACCGAGCGGGGTGTTGATACCCAAACCGGTGATCACGACTCGTCGAGTTTGGGAGGCGGTCCGCATGGTTGTTTTCGTCAAGCTAGTCGTTTCCAAAGTAGAGCTCGTACACCGCCAGCGCGCAGACTTGGGGGCCTGACATAACCTGTCCAGCACACACGGCAACAAAATCGCTGTCCTCAAGGGTCTTCCCAACGATCTGGAGATCGTCACCGGGCCGCACAGGCTCGTAGAAGGACGCGTGATGCACCTTCAGCAAGCGAACCGACCGAGGTTGATCGCTTGCACGGAGGCCCCCGTCCGCGCTTCGGAGCAGATGCAGCTGGCAAATCCCGAGCTGACCTATCATCTCAACGAGTAAGACACCTGGATAGACCGGATCTCCCGGGAAATGACCCGAAAATACGGGATCGGCGACACTCACGCACCTCCGCCCCCGGATGCCGCTCTGCGCCCGATCCACCACATCGATGCCATCCAGCAACAGCATCGGGTCGCGGTGGGGCAGCATCTGCTCAAGCTGCCGCCGACCGTAGTCAACGATCTCGCTTTCTGGCGCAGGCACGAAAAGGGGTCGACGCCGACCCGCCCTGATCACGTCGCGGAACAACCGACCTCCCGCGCCGACGACGGTTGGTTGCGCAGCAATTCGAGGCGGGAGACCACGCCGTCGATGTGGCGAGCCAAGGCATCGCTGCTATCTGTCCGGAATCTTCGGTTGCGCACCCATTTCCGCGACATCAGGTTGTGCAGTACGGACAAGGGTCCAACCTCTACGAAGGTAGCGTCTGCCCAATGCTGGACCACAGTTTCGATGGATCGCCGCCAGTGGACGCGTGAGTAGACGTGCGACGACAACAGTTCGATGAACTCGTCCCTATCGGGTGACGTGAGCATGCGGCCCAGACGATTGGGCAGGTACGGTCGACGCGGCGACGCGAACGGTAACGTAGCGAGATAGGCACGGAACGCCCGGCCGACATTTCGAAACAAAGAGGAATGCATCGGCACACGCTTCTCGATCACCGTCGACTGTACATAGAACTCGTCGTCAAGTATGCGTAGAGCCTCTCGTATGCCGCTCTGTTCGCCCGAAAGCACCTGTTGCGTCGGAGAATTGAGATTTGTGATTTCCACAATTCCCTCTGCGCGCGCCCGGGCGACAACTGGCTCCAGTTCGTCGAACGTGATGGGCTGGACCGATGCCATCACACCTCGGGGCCCGGCGTCGTAAGCCTCTCCGCGAGCGCGAACCGCCAACAGGGCGTCGGAGAACGTGAGCGCCCCAATGTGCACGAGATGGTTGTACTCGCCCAAACTGAGCCCCAGCGAAACCTCCGCGTCCACGCCTGCCGCGTGCAGCGTTCGCAAGAACATGTGGTTGGCCAGGAACACGCCGACTTGCACGTCCACGTTCCTCGCGAACACGTCCGGATTGTCGGATCGGAACTGGCGCCCAAGGTCCCATTCGAGGAGATCGGACGCTTCTTCGAGCTGGCGCCTATTCTCGCACCCCAAACCCACCAACTTCTCGACCATCCCCGGGTAACGCGAGCTTTGGCCGGGAAACATGAAGACCAACGTCATGAGCGCCTCACGCCAAATCAGCAGGTCCGTTTGACCACGGTATCTTCCAAGATCTCGAGCGCGCGGTCGAGTTGGTCGAAGGAATGCGCGGCGGTGATGGCCACGCGATAGCGCAACGCGTCCTCGGGAACCGAGGGGTAGTCCACCGGAGCCACGAACAAGCCCTTGTGATTCATCTCCAAACACATCTCGTATAGCAGCTGACGGTCCGACCCGATGACGATCGGGATCACATGGCTGGTCGACTCGCCTAGATTCAGCCCCAGACCGCGGGCCCGCTCGCGAAAGTAGCGGGTGTTCTGCCAAAGCTTGTCGCGCAAAGAGCCATCTCTTGTCGCTATCTCCAACGCTTTGATGAGCCCGGCGACCACGGCCGGCGGAAGCGCGCAACTAAAGCCGTACGCATTGCTGTAGTAGCGCAAATAGCGCAATAACGATTTGGGCCCCGCCGTGAACCCACCGATACTTGCGAACGCTTTGCTGAAGGTGCCGAACTGCAACGGGATGCGATCTTCCATCCCGTAGTGTTCCACCACCCCACGCCCGTGATCACCGTAGACCAGGATCGAATGGGCTTCGTCGATGAACACCCCCACACGGTGTCGCTCAGCCACGGGCAGTAGCGCCGGAAGGTTGGCCGTGTCGCCGTCCATCGAATACACGCCCTCCACCACCACTAGACGTCGCTTTCCCTCGTGTTCAGCCAGCGCCTGCTCCAACGATTCCGGGTCGTTGTGGTCGAAGAACACGAGGCGCGCGCGCGACAGTTTGACCCCGTCGATGAGGCAAAGGTGACACTTGGCGTCGAGGATGGCGACATCGCCCCTACGCAACATGCCCGCGAGCGTTCCCATTCCCCCCGAGAAACCACTGTTGAAAAGCATGACATCTTCACGACCGGTAAACGCCGCGAGTCTAGTCTGTAGCTCCTCGTGAAGGTCGGCCATACCGGAGAGCAGCGGCGAGCCGCAAGCGCCGGTGCCGCGGTCACGCAACGCTCGCGTCGAGGCCTCCACAACCTCAGGGTGGGTGGCTAGTCCCAAGTAGTTATACGAACTGAGGTTCACAACCTCAGTCTCTGCACACCCACGACGCACGACGCCTTCTGGCCCCACGGGGGACAGGAGTCGCGGCTCGTACAAGGATGCCGCCCACGCGCCGCGCTCCATCCACTCGCTGAAATCGGCCGGGGGCTCGAGGGGATCGGTGCCGTCGGGAAAGTAGAAGTCGGCGAGACTGTGCTCCAAGTCGTTCATTCAGCCCGGCTCGATTCGGGGGCTCAGTACCGTCAAAACTGCTTGGCTGTCACGAAAAAAGCGCGTGCAGATTGCGACAAAGACGCCCCATGAGCGGCCCAACCGAAGCGTCCCATCCGATCCGACGCCGCAACCCCGGCCCGAGCGAGCGCCGCCGGCAGCCGACAGCTGTACACGCCTCGGGGAGGGCAGTGGATTCGACGCTTTGCACCATGTTGGCGGACAGGTACGCTCGTCTGCCGGATCCTCTGCGCGAGCGCGCCACCCACACACAGATGGCGCGTTGGACGCGATCCGTCGCAGCGTAGCGATCGGGCGCCTGGCGCCGCTAGAACCGATACTCCACCACCAATGGCAGCAGCTCGAGCCCGAGCACGAATCGGCTGGAACGCGTCTCTGCTTGGGCCAGCGGTCGATCACGATGCCGGGCGACTCCGACCTGGAGATTGATGTCGGCGCCGACGCCCAGCTCGGGGAGCAGGAACACACGGAGGCCCCCGCCCGTACGACCCGTCAGACTCCAAGTCCGTTCGCGTTGTTGTTCCCTCGCTCCGCGAATGTTCGGGTACTTCCACCTGGCGTAGCCGAGACCCCCGCGGACGATGGGCACAAGATGCCGCAGCTGGGGCAGGTAGAATTTGTACGAGTACCCTGCCCAGATATCGAACCCAAGCACCGCACCCGAGTCACAAACCCCCTGGCTATCCGCCATTCCACAGTCGTCGAGGCGAAAAGTTCGGTAGTCGCCTCGATCGCTGAGAAGCGCGACACCAGCATGTAGCCAGTTCTTCTTGAACCACTGGCGATCGTACTGCACGCCTACGCGAAAACGCGGCTCGTATCCGACCAGTCCGATCTGGATCGGCACGGCCATGGCCATGGCATTGCCACCGTACACAAGGGCCGGCCACTCGAAGTCAGATTCTCCTGAGGCACCGGCACCAGAGGCGTGCCCGGACGCCGAGACCCCCTTGCGAGCCAGCGGCGCTGCTGAGGCCGCTCGGGACGGGAGCCCAGCGGCAAAGATGAGGAAGAGCGAGAGTGTGAGCCAAGTGCATCTCATAAGAACGTACGACGCTGTGTGTGGACACACATCCACGCCTTTCGCCAATTTTGCGCATCCATGACTCGATGGAACCGAGCGCGCCAGTTCCGCCCATGGTACGACGCGACCATGGACGCAGCGCCGTATATTCTCACCATCGAGCATCTGCTGGATGAGGAAGAGCGACTTATCTGGAACACAGCTCGCGAGTTCGGCGAGCAACGGATCGCGCCGCTGCTTGAAGATGCGTACGAGCACGCTCGCTTCCCGCGAGAGCTCATCTCGGAGTTCGCTGAAATGGGTTTTCTCGGGGCTTCGATCCAAGGCTACGGCTGCGCAGGAATGAATCCTGTGGCCTACGGGCTGACGATGCTCGAGCTCGAGCGTCAGGACAGCGGAATTCGATCGTTCTGCTCCGTTCAGACAGCATTGGTGATGTGGCCGATCTCCGCGTACGGGAGCGAGGCCCACAAGGAGCGCTGGCTGCCCCAGATGGCTCGCGGTACGGCGATCGGCGCGTTCGGACTCACGGAGCCAAACGCCGGAAGCGACCCGGGCTCGATGCGCACCCACGCCAGACAAGATGGCAGCGATGGCGACTTTGTTCTGAACGGGCAAAAATGCTGGATCACCAATAGCCCCATCGCGGATGTCGTGCTGGTGTGGGCGAAAACACTCGAGCACGGCAAGCGGAAGCCGGTTGTCCGCGGGTTTTTAGTGGAACGCGAGACCCCAGGGCTATCGACGCCAGAGACCAAAGGCAAGTTGAGTCTGCGAGCATCGATCACCGGCGAGATCGTGCTGGACGATGTGCGTGTGCCCGCGTCGAGCATGCTACCGGGGGTTCAGGGTCTCAGAGGCCCCCTGACTTGTTTGAACCAAGCACGTTACGGTATCGGATGGGGCGCGCTTGGGGCCGCGATGAGTTGCTACGAAACGGCACGCCAATACGTACTCGATCGAGAGCAGTTCTCGCGCCCGCTCGCTAGCTTTCAACTCACGCAGCAAAAACTGGTCGCGTTGCACAACGAGATCGGCAAAGGCCTCTTGTTGGCGATGCACTTCGGGCGTCTCAAGGAGAACAACAAGCTGACCGCCACACAAGTGTCGTTCCTAAAGCGGGACAATGTCAGCATGGCACTCGATGCCGCCCGCACCGCCCGCTCGATGCTGGGAGGAAACGGGATCATGGGCGAGTATCGAATCATGCGACACCTATGCAACCTAGAGACCGTGTACACCTACGAAGGCACCCATGAGATCCACACCCTGGCGATCGGTAGGGCGCTCACGGGGCTGAGCGCATTCTCGTAGCCATGACCACAATGATGCTCCCGGGGTGCACGCAAGTGCGGGTGATGGTCCCGATCTGGTTGCCGCGTCTCCGCCGCGGTAACCAGATCGGTACCATTTCGATGTGGCCTTCTCAGGGACTCGCAGTCCGTTAAAAAAAAGCTACGCTTGGCGGCAATGGCCCATACGGTCGAAAGTGCGGTGAATTCGTTGCGCGTAGCCGGTCGGTGTCCCCGCCTGCACGTGAATGCGCTTGGCGAGGGCGTGACCTGCCCAGATCACATCCGGGAGCAATGGCAGGAGCGACTCATCATCGACCTCGACTCGAGCTACCCACTGAACCTTCAGTGCGATGCCAACGGGATCTCGGCGGACCTATCCTTCCTCGCCTACGTTCGCCGCTGTACGTTCCCGTGGAACTCCATCTATGTGGTGGCCGACCGAGCAACCGGGCGCGGTATCGTCTTCAAGGAGAACATGCCCGAATCGGTGCGTGCGAGCCGTCCATCTCCCACCACGGGACCCCTTCCGGCGAGATCGGAGATGCTCGCCGCGGCGCGTGCGTCGGGGCGGTCAGGCACGGACGCTGGCGCGGCTCCCGATGAGGTGGAGCGGCGACGAGCCGCATTTCGGGTGATCGACGGCGGCACCTAGCACCATGCGCGGCCGTGGAATGCGCCGTGTATGCGGACCACCTCCGACCAAGCGCAATTTTTGGAGCAGCGCCAATGGCGCGCGCATCGAGGAGACGCCAAGCATCTGCAAATTGTAGACGCGTCTCAACTCTGATAACCGCGACAGTCGAGGCCAATGTCCGCGAGCACCCGTCGCCCACCCACCTCCGGACCCGTCCGCCCGCCGAGCTCGGAGCCCGAGAAACCACAGCCGGTCGCCGAGCCAGCGAAACCGCAGCCGGTCGCCGAGCCAGCGAAACCGCAGCCGGTCGCCGAGCCAGCGATCACCAGCGGTCGCCGGGCGTCACGTGCTCGACAGCGGCGGGAACAAAGAAGGCTCGAACTTCTCGACGCCGCGAAGCTGGTGTTCCGCGAGAAGGGCTACTACGAAGCGTCCGTCCACGAGATCATCGCCCAAGCGAACGTGGCTCGGGGTACCTTCTATCTCTACTTCAAGAGCAAGCAACAACTCTTCCAGGGGCTACTCGACGAGTTCTTGGCGCTGCTGCGACGGAACATCAGAGGGATCACGTTGTCCGCCGAGTCTCCGCCTCCCCTCGACCAGCTACTCGAGAACTTCCGGCGAGTCGTCAATGTGGTGTTCGAACACCACGAGATAGCCTCGATCATGCTTCGTGACCCGAGTGCTTTCGACGGTGAAAGCCGCCAGATCCTCGATCGATTTTTTCTCCAGGTGCGCAAGATCATGGAGGGATCACTCGCCCTGGGGCAAAAACTTGGTCTGATTCGTGACTGCGATCTACATGTGGTGTCGGTCGCGGGTCTAGGCGGATTTCGTGCAGTCTTGGCCGAAGCGCTACAGGCCCGTGAACGCGGCGAAAAGTCCCCATTCGCTGATGCCAACCGCGTGGCTGCCGAACTGATGCGGTTCTTTCTCGAGGGGCTCGCCCCTCCGGGTCTGGCCGCGTCATACCGACCCAGCCCGTGATTCCCAGGAACCACGCCAGCACGTGCGCTACACGTCGACGTCCTATCGTATTGCACCCGTTCGAGTCGGTCTGCTTGCCCACAACAGCGCGTGCACCCGGACGAACAGCCAAATCAGCCTGTCGAAGCGTTCCTCGGGCTCGCCCGTCGAGTCGGTGCGGTCCGGGCCTGCGCGCAGATCGACCTGGCCGCCGAAGGACAACCGCATACGCGACGAGATGCGGTATCGCGCCGAGACTCGCGCCCCGAACATGGCCGTATTCCCAATAGCAGCCGTATCGGGCTGATCCGTAGCCGTGCTGGGCGCGCCGACGAGCGTGGAGAAGTTGGTCGCCGCATCCACATTCCAGCTTCGCCCGAGTTCGGCTCCCAACCCCCAGCTGCCGATCACCCGAGTGACAGCTGCGCCGCGCAGCGGGTCCACACTCAGAATGTAGCCACCCGACGCCCGGGTTGTCACCTCGACGTCGAGCCGACGCGCTACGATGACATCGATGCCCAGCGTCCCAAACGGACTCGCGCCATCGGTCGCCTCGGTCGCCTCGGTCGCCTCGGTCGCCAGCGGCGTCCACACGCGCAGGTAGCCCGCGCCCAGCAAGGCGGACGTCCGGGTCCGTTCACCCCATCGCCGCGTAACTCCGACAGATGCCGGAGCGAAAAGCAGCCGACTGCCCGTTGAGAAGCTATGCCATCCCACTGTGCCCAGCGCGGAGAGGCTGCTCGCGCGGCCGAGGGCAACTTCGTAGCCGACGCTCGCTGAGGTGCTAAACGCTGCCACCAAAGTCACGTCGTCCGCTGTGTCGCCTCCCAGCGCCGACACAAAAGCCTGCCTCCCGCTGGGTCCGCCGTATCTGGCGTCGAGGTCGGTCGATAGGGTTTGGCGACGCGAAAACGCAAACCGAAGTCCGGTGGCCAACGCTAGGTCCAAGCGAGCGGCATCATCCACGCTCGGCAACGCCTCTCCCAACTCTCCCAATTCGTCCACGGCTCCGACATAGTCGAGCTCCCCACCCGAAACAGCAACCGAGACCGTATGATCCAGACGACGGCTGACTCTGTAGGCATGCCCGAAGAGGACATGGTGATAGACAATGGGGTCCCACGCAGCTCCCACGGCCGGAAGTTGCCAAGTAAAACGCGGAGCGTATCGGAGCTGCGAGGTTAGCCGACGGGAACGCAGTCGGGCCTCCGCGTAGGGAGTGGCTGTGGAACGAAGCTGGAGCGCAGCACCCTGGCCGGTAGCGGATGGAGCCGACCCGCCGCGGAGTTCGAGCTCCGCTCCCAATTCACCCTCAGGTTTGAACAGGGCCAACACCGACCAGGCGGCAACAAGCAGGGGCGGCGCCGCCATCGGTCGTCACTCCACGACCACCACATCGCCATCGCGCACCAAGAACGCGCGACTTGCGGGATCGCCTTGAACGAGGTTGTCGTAGTCGAACCGGACCCGAAGACGCTTGGGCTGGGCTCGAAGCACAAAGACTCGCCCGTGATGCGCGAACTCGGAGAGACCGCGCGCCAAGACCAGAACTTCGAGCACCCCATCCCCATTCACAATCTCGTATTTTCCCGGCGATCCTACTTCGCCCACAACGGTCACGAACGAGGGCTTGGGCACGCCGATCGACACGCTAACCACGGGATTGAGGACGATGCCTTTGAGCATCACCGCGATATCCCGCTCGACCTCCTTGGGTGAGCGGCCAGCGACTGCGATATGGCCCACCAGGGGTTGGGTGTAACGACCGTCCGCTTGGACCGTGAACGTGCCGGACATGCCCGCTTGCTGTCGCACGATGACGGACAACTGATCGCCTGCCCGTACCGTCGCTTGCGCAGAATCGGTAGGATCGACGGCGTATTGGTGAATCCAGATATATTGTCCTCGCGATGCGCACGCTGCAGCGAGCACGACACTGACGAGAAGTGCGACGACGGACGGAACGCAACGGCGGAAGGGAGTCGCAGACAACATGGATGATGTTATCCAAAGGGGAACGTTCCTGCAACCTGCCGCCGTGAGTCGGGCTGAGCCGTCCATCCTCGATCGCGACCTCATGCCCTCAGCACCACATAGTGCGCCACTTGTCGAACAAGTGCAGCCGCAACGCCAAGGACAAGGCCCAGCGCCGCACCCATCAGCGTAAACAATACCAGTTTCCTGTAGCGACTCACCGGGAGAACATGCGGTTTCGTCACCATATGGTACCTACCTTCTGCGGCGTCTCGCTCCAGACGCAGCTGCAACTTCGCCGTATCATAACGCTGCATGACGCGATCATGGTGAACACGCTTCGCGTGCGCGGAGCGTTCGAGCTCCGTGGCCTGAGTTTCAAGTCCGGGCAGCTCGTCGACCACCTCACCTAGCCGCGCCATCGCCCCAACGACGGACTGCAATTCACCACTCGCCACCCTCTTCTCCATCGACAATCGACGCACGGTGGCACGTGCCTCGCGAAGCTCGGGATTTAGTTTCCGTTCCTCGGCGGTGGGTTTGCGATCTAGTTCATGTTTGATCTCTCGCTTGATCACCTCAAGTTCGGCGACAAGCCCAACGACGTCTGGGTGGTCCTGCCCAAGATTCCGGGCCTTCGCCGCTGTCAGCTGACGCTCGACTCCTCTCCGGGTCGTCTGCAACGGTCTCACGATTTCCATCCGCGAGCCGACCAAGCTGTCATCACTATGAAGTAGCGACTGAGCGAGCTCGAGCTCAAACCCGATCCGCTCCAGCCCCGTCGTGAGCTCGAGCTTGCGGGCGCGCAACTCATCGAGTCGTCCGAGATGATCGCCGTGGGAGGGCAGGGCACCAGTATGCTCGCGTTGGAAACGCTCCTGCTTCTCGCTGATTCGACGCAGCTCACGGTTGGTGTCGTCCAGCACCTCTCGCATACTGGACACCTGCTTGTTGAGCCCCGTCAGTGTCTTGTCGATCTCGCGATCCACGTAACCTTCAACATGACTCGCCAGGAAAGCGAGCGTGAGGTCGGGGCCGTCTCGGCTCGAGTAGCCACCCTCCCATAGGTCCTGGCCGACACGACGAAACTCCAGGTTGGCGATGGCGTTCTTCACTTCGCCCTCGTCTGGCTCCTGCCCGTAGGCCTTGCGAACGCTCTCGGCAACCAGATCGGGGTTGCGAAAACCCTCCTTGGGCGCACTAAAGAATGTGACCGTCTGGCGCCCGCGCTGCAGAGGATTCACGGTGGCGTCGGGAATGAGACTAATCTTGAACGCAGCGACCGAAAGAAGCGGACGATTGACAACGAACGCAAACCCGGACCCGGCTCCGAGCAACACGCACAGGGCCACAAGCCTCCAGTAGTAGCGAAAAAACGCAGCGAAACGGCGAACCTTGGCCACAATCTGCTGAAGGTCGACCCGCTCGTCGTCTGCACTCCCGCCGGGGGCCGCGTACGGAGCGCCGCCGACGGCAGGCATGCCCCTCACCATAGAGACCATCTGTGCCTGCCGCGAGGCATGCGGCATGCGTTCAAGGGGCTGGAAGGCGGCACGGTAGGTAAAAAGGCTATTGCCGATTTGGATGGTGTCGCCCTCACGTAGCTGAACCTCCGACACTCTCTCACCATTGACCAAAGTCCCGTTTCTGCTCTTACCCAAATCGTGGAGCCAATGCCTCGACCCCTGCGCAACCAGTTTCGCGTGCTGGAGCGCCATCGTGGGGTCGTGCCGATGCACGTCGGCCAAGCGAGAGCGACCGATCAACATCACCGCGCGCTCCAACGGAATGCTCTCCGTCTCGCCCGCGTCGGTTCGCACCAACAGGCAAGCTGGACTGGCGGCGCCCTCTACCGCGGGTAGGACGGCCTGAAACGCTCGCTCAAGCTGGTCCACATCGTGACGCAAAGTGTGCATCGGCTGCGTCACGCCACGCCGGAGATCGGGTCCCATCGAGGAGACATGGTTAGCATAGACTGGGCGGGAGGAAAAACACTGCGCACGTGGTGCCGCGAACACACCCGTCCGAGCGCAGCGGCGCTGCGAGGCTGCGGCGGCGCTGCGACTCAAGCGGTCGTTTCGGACCGCTACGCCGACTGGCGCGCCGAAGCGTAAGAAGCAGCGGAGACCACGAGGTACAGCCAGCCGAACGAGCGGCTATCGTAGGAATTCCAGGCCAACGTTTCCTACTTTCGTATCCTGGGTCACCTGGGTCACCCAACAAATACAGCGCTGCGAGACCCCTCGCTCACAGTGCGGTCGGAGTCGGTGAGCCCTTGGATGGGACCCTAGGCACGCACCAAAAAGAGTCTTCACCTGGGTCTTGGATTCGCATAGGATGCTGCGGCGTAGGTGGGCTCGTCTTGGCCTGACCCGCGATGCCCACTTCCGGCCCTGGTCCAATCAATGTCGCGACAACAGATCAGATTTTTTCGCGAAGTCTTGTTAGTAGCGGATGTGATCGCCAGCGCAGCGGCGTTCTCCCTCGCGCTATCACTCCGACAGTGGCTGTACGAAGCGAACTCTGGCCACGATTGGCTCGGTGCGCTCGCTGCCACCCTGCCCATTTCGGGGGGGGTCGCCGACCTGCGTCCATACTCGCTGCTCATGATGGGCATGGTTCCAGCGTGGGTCCTGGTGTTCCACTGGAATCGGACCAACGATTTCCGCTGCAACTACTCTGAGATCGCCGGGCGCTACGCCCGTGCGGTGCTCTTGGGTCTCGCTTGTTTGGTGGGCGTTTCTTTCGTTGGAAAGTTCGAGTGGCTCGCCCGCAGCTTCGTGATCATGTTCGGGCTCCTCCAGTGGGGAACACTACTGGTGGGTCGAATCGCGGTGATGGAGCTTATTTCCGCTCTGCGCCGCAAACATGTCGACGGCCACCGCATGGTCATTGTTGGCTGCAGCGAACATGCGGTGGAGTTCGCGAAGTCGCTGGGCGGACAGATCCCTTGGAACTTGAAGCTCGAGGGCCACTTGCGTGTACCGAACGAACCGGTTCACGCGCGAGCCACGCCCATTCTCGGCGATCTCGACGAATTGGCGAACCTTCTGGACAACCGGCCGGTCGACGAGGTCGTGTTCGTCGTCGATCAACAGCAATCCTCCGAACTGCTCAAAGACGCGCTACTCGCCTGCGACGAGCGCGGGGTGGACGTGCTGCTCACATTGCCGCCCGCCTTCCCTTCGAATGGTCGCATGGAAATCTCGAGCCTCTCCGGCTTCAACTATCCGTTGCTGGGATTGAGACGCACACCGGCAGGCGGCGCACGACTCGCCGTCAAGCGTGCCTTCGACTTCCTCGCTTCCGCGACTGCGTTACTAGGCACGCTACCTTTCATGTTGTGCGTCGCTGTTGCGATCAGACTCGAGTCCCCGGGCCCGATCCTGTTCACGCAGATCCGTGTCGGCCGAAATGGGCGTCGGTTCACCATGTACAAATTCAGGTCGATGGTCATGGATGCCGAAGCGAAACTGGCCCAGCTCAAGACTCAAAACGAAATGGACGGGCCGGTCTTCAAGATGCGCAGCGACCCCCGCATCACCAAAGTCGGCGGGTTCCTTAGACGGACAAGCCTTGACGAACTGCCCCAGTTTTTCAACATTCTACTCGGCAACATGAGCCTCGTGGGTCCACGACCACCGTTGCCAGCGGAGGTCGCAAAATACAAGCCGTGGCACCGCCGACGCCTCTCGGTCAAGCCCGGACTCACCGGATTGTGGCAGGTTTCGGGACGCAACAACATTGGGTTTGAGGAATGGATGAAACTCGATCTACGCTACATCGATCAGTGGTCTTTGTGGCTCGACCTTAAGATCATCGCTCGCACCTTCCCTGCCGTGTTGGGACGCAGCGGAATGTAAGTGAATCACCACGACCCATGCCCACGTGCCTCTCCACAGACGGCGCCCCGTGGGCATGCGCTGTTTTCGTGCTACGGTAAGGGGTAGTTGACGGACGATCCGCACAAAGCCCCGCTACCCGAAGCTGGTGACGCGCGGCGCTTTCCGCGATTGAAGGCACCAGTCTACTGCCGACCGGCGAGGCTGCGCATTATGTATCGGCTGGCCGTGAACGTCGGTGCAGGTGGCTTGCGTATCTACAGCGACGAATCGTACAAGGTCGATTCCAAGCTCGAACTGGATCTTCTCCTCCCCGACAGCCACTCCGTCAAATGCCTCGCACGCGTGGTCTGGGTCAAACAACTCGATGGCGGAGCACCTGCAAAATACGATATCGGCCTGAAGTTCTTGCAGGTCCCCGAGCACGCCCGCGTGAAGCTTTCGTCCGTCCTCGAAGCCGACGAGGAGTAGATCGACTCTGGAGATAGAGTCGGCCGAGCCCTCGTGGGCTCGGCTGGCTGCAGAGCTCCCGCCTGATATCCGGCCCGTCGACACGCCTGGACCACGCGGACATTCCGCACGTCTGCTGTCTCGCGCACTCGCTTCCCAGAGTTTCGACCGGCTGTAGGCGGGCGAGCGGTCGCGCGCAACATGAGATTGCACACATCCAAGGACCTGCGATTTTCGGCGTGAGCGAGCGTCGGCATGGTGCACAAGTTCCCTGCGAGTGGCAGAACGTCGTTCGAGCCCGACCAGGAGTTTGGACTCAGGGCCACGTAGGCCCGCGCATCGCGCTGCATGCGCCATGCAGGCGGCTCACTGCCCCACGCGATTTGGTGGATTGCGTGTCCCCTGGACGAGTGTGCTCGCCGCCCGAACCACCCTAAACTCGCGCTCGCATCATGCGGCAGCCCGCGCTGTATGGAAACGTGGTAGGCGCGAGCCCCTTCACGCCACGGCCGCCGGCTCCGCGCCACACCGCACCGCACCGCACCCGTTGCCGCAGCGCTATAAACACACCTCCGCGTCCGAACCGTGGGGACGAGAGACACCCGGATCGCCGCGCCGCAACGCGCCGCCGGCTGTCGCGGTGTCGCCAACAGGGCTGCTGCGGCCGCCGCGATAGGAGCGCGCTGGCCAGCGCGAGATCGCCCAGCGCTGTCCACCTGCACAATGGGGCTCGGCCCTCGGACTGCATAAAGCGGCATGCCTACATCTTCAGGGACAGCGCGCGAAGGAGGCACTTCCCGCTTCCCTGAACGGGCCGTCCACGATACGAGAGGTAGGCTAGCGTCGAACCGATGCGACACCTGGGCCACCCCCCCGCACAGCCGCGATTCGCTGCCAGCAACAACTGCGCACCACCACACCGTTCGCCCCCACTCGTGGGCCGCTGCATCAACGCCACACGGGTGTGCGACCAACCCCAACGCAGCGTCCCCATCCACACCTCCAAAACATGCAACCCTAAGAAACGCGCGAACGTCCAGCAGCGCGAACCGTGCAAGCGGAACCATAAGGCAAGGGATCAACCCATGAATTTCAACAAGCTAAGCTTCCTGTCGACTCTTCTCCTCACCGGTACGCTCGGCCTCCACCTGGGAGGCTGCGACAAATCCGGCGACGCATCCGGTCAAGACGGCACTAGCGACGACGACGACGCTGCCGACGACGACGACGACGACGACGACGACGCTGCCGACGACGACGACGCTGCCGACGACGACGACGCTGCCGACGACGACGACGCGCCAGGTGGGAATATGTGCCGACCTGGTGTGGGCGAGTGTCCCGACGCCCAGAAGTGCCAGCCGTATCAGAAGAACGAAACCGATACTGGTGTGATGGACAACATGTGCGTTGCTATCACCGGCGACCAACAGGCGGGAGAAGCGTGCGACCGACAACGTTACTCGGACACTTGCGCGGAAGATCTGTTCTGTTTCGCAGGAACGAGCGTTGTGTTGGGGGAGGGGATCTGCCTTCAGATGTGCAACGGCGAAGACTCCACCTCGTGCAAGGAAAAGGGAATGCCTGAGGCGGTATGTATCCCACACAACGAAGGAGCGCTGCCGATCTGCCATGTCATGTGCCACCCCCTGCAGCCCGGCGAGTGTGAAGCCGCCGAGTCGTGCTTCTATTCGGGATTTGGCGACTACGGTTACCTGTGCAGCGCGCCGGACCCGGCGGACGGCGGCGGTCAGGACGGCGACCCCTGTGCCAACATCCAAGCATGCCACGATGGACTACAGTGCTGGCCAAAGGACCTCCTCGACGGTTGCGAGAACATGGGCGGATGCTGCACAAACAACTGCGATCTGACGGGCGATAACACCGAATGTGCTGCTCCAGAGACCTGCATTCCGGCCTTCCCACCCGATGCGCTGCCCCACCCGATGTACGAAGATGTGGGAGTGTGCGGTCTGGCAAGCGATCGCTAGTCGCAGCGCAACAGCCCGCCAACCCGGCGAGGTTGGTACGTCGGACGCCGTCCCCCTGTCGGGGCGGCGTTTCCTTTTGGGAGGTGCTTGGTTGGAGCACCGCCTGGACTGGGCGGCTCAACTACGACAGCCACCCATCCGTGTGCGAATGACGGCGGTTTTCCTTCGACGCTTCGCGTTCGTCTATCGGAAACCTAGTGCGCCCGGCACGACTCGAACGTGCGACCCTCAGGTTCGAAGCCTGATGCTCTATCCAACTGAGCTACGGACGCTTGCGGCTAGACCAGGGAGTGGAGTCGATCCGTGCGGACAACGCCATCTCCCGGGTGGTCCCATACTAAACCATCGTGCCCGCGCGCTGTACGTAAAAAGGGATAACGGCGGCGTAAGCGACGCATCCGCCTCGCCACTGCACGGACGTTCGGCTTGCGGACGCGCAGCGTGCATGACCCAATCGTCGGATCTATATTGAGTGGCGATCGTGGCGTGTCGCTGTTGCGCCACGCCACGATTGCGACACGCCACGATCGCGGCGCGCCACCACTTCGAGGAAACGTCGGGCGCACGCTCTCCCGCACACCGCGGGACAACCTTGAAAACGGACCCAACTCCATGGCCGACCACCAAACGCAGGACAACCAACGCCCGAACGGGTCACGCAAACAGACGATCGCCTGCGGTGTTGGGCTTCTGGCAGCGTCGATATGGCTTTGCCAGCGGCACCACCACTCCGACGCAGGAATCTCCGCCGCTGACATCAACTCGCCCACATTTGTGGAGGTGGTGGCGGCCGGAGGTGAAGCGCGTGCACTGCTGCTCGACCTTGTCGAGCCGGAGGACGGCGAAGGCGGCTCTGAGGCTGAGCTCCACGCACTTGTGACCTCGATAGGGCTCCCAACCGAGCTGGCCGGGGCGTATGCGGAGACCGAGCACCTCTACCGGGCGACAGGCGACGTCGATACACTGCGTTTGCTGAGGGCACGACTCGAAGGCCACCACCTCGTCGAAGGCGTCGAACCCGACCTGGTCTTTTCGATCCCGCGCGCGGTGGGCACGTCGGCGACAACGTCGGACGATGCGGCCCCTGGTATCTCACGACCCACACGGCCGCGCGTGGATCCCGACGACCCGATGTTCAAGCTGCAATGGCACTTCGAACAGATCCGGGTTCCCGAAGCCTGGACACACACGCGTGGAGAGGGCGCAGTCGTCGCGGTCATCGACACGGGCGTCGCGTGGAAGGATCTCCAATGGGGTTCGATCGCGGCCAAGGCAGTCCCCGACCTGCGTGGTGTCGCCTTCGCCGACGCGGAGACCTTCGTGGACCGTGCAATGCCAGACGGACTCGACGATCACGCCCACGGCACGCACGTAGCCGGCACCATCGCCCAGGCCACGGACAACGGCATCGGCGTAGCTGGTGTGGCACACGCGGCGACCATCATGCCGCTCAAGGTGCTCGACGGCAGCGGACGTGGCTCTGTGGCTGGAATCGCCAACGCGATTCGCTACGCCGCCGACCACGGCGCGCACGTGATCAACATGAGCCTCGGCGGTCCCCTGCCTTCCCGGGTATTGGCCAAGGCCGTCGAATACGCCCACGACAAGGGTGTAGCTGTGGTTTGCGCAGCGGGCAACGAGAAGCGTGGTCGGGTGAGCTACCCCGCGGCATATAAGGGTGCCATCGCGGTCGCGGCGACGAATTTCGAAGGCACACGCTCTTTTTATTCGAACTGGGGCAAGCAGCTCGACGTCTCGGCACCCGGCGGCGATACCCGGGCGGACAAGAACGGTGACGGGCATCCAGACGGCGTTCTCCAAAATACCATCGCCATTCAAAATCCCGCGCTAAACGAGTACCTGTGGTTTCAGGGCACATCAATGGCATCGCCCCACGTCGCTGGCGTCGCCGCGCTGATCGTCTCTCGCGGCGTGAACAACCCGACGGAGGTCGAGCGGATCCTCAAAGAATCCGCCGTGCATCCCAATCAGGTTGACTGGGATAAGGACTACGGCGCCGGTATCGTCGACGCGGCCGCCGCCCTCGACATCGCCCGCGACACGTACACAGGTGAGCGACTCGGGATCGCCGGATTGCTCGCGTTCTTGATGATGGGCCTCCTACGTACCGCCGGCTACGCCAGCGTCCTACTCGCGGGCCCCGGTCGCGTTCGTGTGGGGGCCGTGCTTGGCCTCGGAATGGGCGTCTCGTTGGTCACCGGAGTGTTTGGCTCACCGCTGCCATATTTGGCAGCGAGTGCATTGGGGCTCGTCGGAGGCGCCTCGGCCTTGTTGCTCTCGGCAGCCACACCGGTCTCCGCCGCGGCCCTGCTACTGGGCGTGAAGCCACTGCGTGGCCTACTGGTCGGCTTGGCCCTCGGCTACGCGGCCCTCTTGTTCCACGGGGCGTTGGTCTTGCCAACGATCCTCACCGACCTGCCCGGCGGCACGGCCTGGGATCGCGCTTGGCTGGCCGTGAACGGTTTCGTTTCCTTGCTCCTGGCCCGTCGGGTCGCTCGCGGAGCTCGCGTGTAGACGCCTCCCCACCCTCCGCTTGGAAGGCCATCGGCCCCAGAACATCCGCCACGCTAAGGCCCGTTGTCCGCTGAGGCAACGGACTGTGCGGGCCGTGGGGCACCCCGACGCTCGAGCTACATGTGTTCACCCAGATAACGCTCAAGTCCCACTGTAGCGATGAGGTGCTGCTGCCGCTCGAGCCAGTCCGCATGTTCTTCCTCGCTCACGAGAATCCGCTCGCAGAGCTCTCGCGTCCCGCTGTCGCCGACCTCTCGACACAATATAACCGCCCGGTTCAATCGCTCGATCGCACGGGTCTCGAGCTCAAGATCGGCCGCGATCTGCTCTGGGACGGTCTCGCCCACGCTCAGCTTGCCGAGCCGCTGCAGATTGGGCACGCCGTCGAGGTAGAGAATACGATCGATAATCTGATCGGCGTGCCTCATCTCGTCGATGGACTCGTTGCGGCTGTGCTCGGCTAGCTTGCCGAAACCCCAATTCTTGCACATTTTTGCGTGCACGAAATACTGGTTGATACCGGTGAGTTCGGCGGTGAGAATGTCGTTGAGTGCCTCGATGACTTGGTCGTCGCCTCGCATAGGGCGGGGAACCTACCACGCACCTGCCTCGGGATGAGCGCTCACCTCTCGAGGATCAGCGAGCCCGTATGGAGATGCCAGAATCGCGGTTCTGTGAAGGCGACAGGCCGCCGAGCATCTTGCGCAGGTGCTCGACGCACTGACCGCAATCGGTACCCGCTTGGCACGCAATCTGGAGGTCGCGAAGCGACCGGTGCCCGCGCCGGATCTCCTCGCTCACCCGCTGTTGAGAGACGCCTTTGCAACTACAGATCAGCACGTAGATGTTCCGTTTCGAGCCTGCGAATGAAAGTCATTTTCAGTCGTACTCGTGTTTTAACCCCATGGCGATGCGCTTGCAAGCGGTGCGGTGCAGGCGCGGGCGCGGACTGCCCGAGCAATCGAACGACTGGCGGGCTGCGGACATGCCGCATCGCGTTTGCGATGCGCCCCGGTTCTACCGACGCCACATGGCGCCGCGCTCCCTAGGGCGTCTGCAACGAGTCGCCCGCTGCTTCCGCAGGCTTTGCCGGCACGACATCCAACCCACCTGGCATCTCGAACTTCGCAGAGTCGACCGTCGCGTCGAGCAATACGCGACTGTAACTTTGCTCCATGGTCACAAGTGGTGTTTTGGTGTCTTGTCGATACGCGAGCTTATACCCTCCGACACTGCGATAGTCTGAGAACGTCGTATCGAAGGGTATGGTGCCGGCGGGTGTCACGAGGTCGTGGCGAATACGCGTGAGCAGCTTCGAACCTGCGTCGAAGGTCATGGTCGTCGCGTCACCAGAAGCGCTCACCAGTTTCACGTCGTAGACCGTTATTCCCGACTCTGTACGCTCTGCGATCGTGTGAGCGGTCTCGAAGTGCTGTTCCCAATATGCGACGAGAAACAGCGACGAGGCCCGGATCTGCTGTTCGCGCTCCTGCCCTTCCAACTCGCGCAGTCGATAGATAGGGTCCTCCGACCAGAAGACCTCGCCATTGTACCCGGCTCGTGTCTCACCGATACCTTCCGCCGAAGCTTCGAGGTAGAATTGGCCACCGCGCCACCACATCGTGAAAGTCTCGCGCAGACGTTGATCCGGCACGCTGATCTGTCCTTCGATTTTCAACTGCCTCGGTGTATCTTCTGCACCGCCAGCGGCCTCTATATGGGCAGCGAGCAGGTCCTTGGCTACGGGAAGCGCGCGCGTCTCGGCTTTTTTGTGTTCCGATGCCGGGAGCGTCGGCCCCGGTCGGGGCACGTCACCGTCGCGGGCATGTCCCACAGGGCCCGTCGCAGGACACGAGGTCAGGAACGAGGTCAGGAACAAGGCGAGAAGAGGGCGGGCTGGGGTGAGTTGCGGCAGTTCCATCATTTCTCGGTGGCCTGGCCGAGTTGGAGGTCGCGTACTGCGGCCTCGAGCACCGGGTCACGCCCCGCAACATAGTCGCTTCGTCTGCGCGCGACCACCACGTCGGGACGCACCCCCACACCCTCCGCGACGGCGCCACCTGGGCCAAAGTACTCGCCGACCGGGTACTGCAATAGCCCCCCGTCGGGCAAGCGCTCCACCAATGACGGCAACGCCATACCGGCGGTAGGGACCCCGCCGTAGATTTTCGCGCGCCCCTGCTGACCCATGGCGATGGCGAAAATCTCGGACGTACTCGCCGTACGTTCGTCGACCAGAAGCGCGAGCGGGCCCAAGAACGGATCGTCACCTGGCCCCGGACGGACCTCAAGTTTCTGCGTGACGCCGCGCATGACCAACCGACCCAAGTCGGCGCGTTCTCCCATGAACAGCGACGCCACCGGGATGGTCATCCCGCCCACCCCTCCCAGGTTCCCTCGTAGATCGAGAATCAAAGCCCGAGCACCCGCTTTGCGCAGCTCGCCCAACGCACGGTGCAAATCGGCCGCCAAGGGCAACATCCACACATTGAAAGCCAGGTAGCCGATCTTTCCGTCGAGCATTCGCGATTCGACGCGGGCCCGCAATCCCCTCAGGTGGCCGAAGTTGATCACCCGGCCAAGGGGCGCGACGCACACAAGCTCGCGTGTCTGAACGCGACCGGGCTCCCCCGGCTCGCTCAACTTGAACCTCCGTCGTCGTCCCGGCTCACAACGCAGCAACTCATCGAGGTGACTCGCCACAGCCACCTCCCGTCGCTGGCGACGTCCTCCCGCACGCGCCTGGCCACCCTCCGTCGGCGCCACAGGACGCGCATCTATCTGGTGCAAAACCGTGCCGCGGGCGATCCCCGAACCTTGCCCAAATAGGCTCGTGTGGGTCACCACAACCGCGCCCTCAATCCAGCGGGCCCGCAACGGCACCCACCCCGTACCCCCAGGCGATGGGTGAGTGAGATCGTAGGGCGCGAAGGCCCGCAGATGACTCACGCCGAGGCGGCCGAGCATCTCGTTGATGCGCGCGTAGGCCTCGGTAGTCGTGGTTGCACCTGCCAGCCTCGCACCGTAGTCCTCTCGAAGACGAGGCCAGTTGACGCACGCGAAAGTCGGGTCGAAATGACGCGACCACACCACGCGCCATACTTGCTCGAGCACCGCAGCGTAGGGAGAGGAAGGGAGCGGAGCGAGATGCGCAACGTCGATCTGGTCCCAACGCGGACACGGGTCGGTGTCCCTGTTGCCGATCGCCGAGGTTGCGGCCGCGCCGGACGATCGGGCCTCTCCGTCTCGCGGTCGCATCGATTCGGCCGCGGGCGCCCCCGCTCGCCCGCCTTCAGTTGCCCGGTCCGCCGCTGGAGGACCCGGCGCACCGCAGGCGACGACGACCGCGGTCCACGACACAGCGGCCCAAGCCGAGACGAGACGAGCCACAACGCGGCTCACTCGTAGGTGATCCGCTCCAACGCGCCGATATCGGTCACGATAATCTCTTGGCGACTGAGCTTGAGGATGTTCTCTCGTTGCATACGATTGAGCGCCCGCGAGATCTCCTCGCGCACCGTCCCCAAGCGCGCCGCGACGGTGTTCATGTCCAGGTGCCGGGGAATCCTGACCGGCTTCCCCGGCTCCGTCTCGTGGCGCAGCGCGAGGGCAAATAGAAAGCTGGCGAGGCGACGTTGTACGGAGCGCAGCGACAGGTCGAGCACCAAATCAATAAGCCGATTCGAGCGGAAGGCCATCTGCCGCATCAGAGCAAACGCCAGCGCCTCGGAGCGACCGATCAAGCGGATCACCCGCTCGGTCTCGAAGCGCCACACATAGGCATCGGACATGGCGAAGGCCGAGGCGGCACACTGAACGCCACGGGGTAAGAAACCTTCGCCGATGAGCTTTCCCGGCTCCACCAAGTAAAGAATCTGCTCTCGGCCCTCGGAAGAGATCAGGCTTAGTTTGAATTCCCCAGTCTTGACCAGGAATAAACCAAGCCCAGGTTCCCCACGGCGAAAAATCGAACGCTTGCGTCTGATCTCGACCGGCTCCGCCACGGCGATCAGATCCCGCATCACCTCGTCGGAGATACGATCCCAGCCGGAGTGGGCCAACAGTTGCGTGCGAATCAATTCCGCTTCGGAGGGCTCAACCGCCATGGATCGAGTGTACCTGGTTTTCGGCGCTTTTTTGGCGGAAGCGGTCCCTCCCCTTGCGCCCGCGGAGTCTGGGAGAGCATTGTCACGCAACAGATGGGATCATATGCCCTTGATCTGGGGACGCATCTGGGGACGCATCTGGGGACGCATCTGGGGACGCATCTGGGGATGCATCTGGGGACGCATCTGCAGCGCGCCGGTCGTCCTCGCGCTGGACTCGCAGTGCCACAGCATCGACCGCGCTAGACTCCGAATGCCCGCAGCACCCCGTCGATCTGGCGGTGCAGCTCGACCGGCACCCATAAGCGTCCGTCACTTCCGTTGGCAAACGCGAGCGCGCAACTGCGCAGCTGATCTGCGGGCGTATCCGATACCAATCGGAGTGGTGCGGGTGTCGGTTCGCTTCGAACAGTGTCGCGCACACGAGCGAGTTGCCGCAACGTCGCGTCGTCCAGTTGTCCGCGCACGAGCTCGGCAAGCAACCGATGCGCCTCCCCTGGCAAGGTGGCGATCAAGATAGCCAGCAGATGGGCATCTGCCAGGGTCTGCAACACCTGCTGTTCGGCGGCAAGCCGCAAGCTCCCCATGCCGGGATCACCATCCGTCGTCCACGGAGGCGCCTCGACGCGCACGCCGAGGCGCAGACACAATGCGCGAAGCATCGCATCATCCAAACTGGCGAGGCCATGTCGGAGTCGTTGAGATTCGGCGGCCGCTTCCCCGCCCAGACCCTCGTCCAGACCCTCGTCCAGACCCTCGTCCAGACCCTGCGTGACCCAACTTGTACAGACCAGCGGATGGACGAGCTCGTCGTCTTGGATACACACGGTCATCTCATGGGCGCGAAGCTGCGCGAGTTCCCGACTCGAGAACTGGTCGACAATCCAGCGTCCGATCGATTGCATAGACACCGCCGCAGATTCGACACCGGCCTCGTCGACACCGGCGGCCTCGTCGAGGAGAAACCGAGCCGTGACCGAATCGACATGGGCGAGTCGTGTGGTGATCGGATCGGGCAACCGCGAGAGGCCGCGGCCGCTACTCTGTAGCGCTCGCAGCAACCGAGCCAGGTCTCGCCGCACGCCGCGCACGAACGCCGAGAGCTCATCCTCGGCCGCGATTCCCGACCCGCCGTCCACGAGTCGTAGGTGGCGATCTGGCGCGCTCACGGGCGGTACATCGTGCGGCGCGCGAGCGACCTTGAATCCAGACCCCAACCCGGCAACACCTGGCAGATCCGCGCAGCGCACGCGGACACATCCGCGACTAGACTAACCCATGATGCGCTGCGCTGCGCATACTGCGGTCGCCAGCTCACGCCGGCGCGCCACCGGATCGCCGCCCACGGCGGCTACGTGGAGGCGCTCGCCATCCAGCCGCACGGTGCGGACAGTCATTTCCAAAGACGCGCCACGATGATGCACGCGAGCCTTCGCCCTACCACGCGCCACGAGCGGCGCCACTGCCGCGATTGGCTCGAGATCGAGATCCCGTCGACTTCCCGAGACGATCATCCCGTAGTCGTCGGCGACAAACACAAGCTTCAGGTGCCCCCGTCGCGCAGAACTCCTCAACGCATATCGCAACGCATCCGCAACCCCGATCGTGCGCCTTCGACGCCGTTCCCACGGGATCGCGGTGTGGGCGTGGGGTAGGGCACGAGCGGTGGAATCAAGTGGCATCGGGAACTCCATGTGGTTCTAGGTCGTATTAGAACCTACATGTACCGAACGTCCAAGAAAATGGATCGAGCGCCGACAGGGAACCACACAAGCGAAACTCGAGTCCACTCGTGGTCACGGCGATTGGACCATCCGGAGCTGTCTCACCGCAGTCTCCAGCTGCCGACGCCGCGCCGACACCCCGCCGCCCCCGACCGGTACATCCGGTGGCACGCCATTTTTGTCGATCATGCGATCATGCGGCGAGAAGTACCGCGCGATGGTCAGCGTCAACACCGACCCGTCTTCCATACCGATCACGTCTTGAACCGTGCCCTTCCCGTAGCTCCGCTCCCCCACCACAACAGCTCGTCCGTGGTCCTGCAACGCGACCGACAACAACTCGGCGACGGACGCCGTGTAGCGATCTTGCACGACTACGAGCGGCGTCTCTTCATCCGTACCCGCCGGATGGGCCCTTTCTTCGCGCAATACACGCCCCCCGCGTCCACGCGTACGCGTGAGTACGCCGGTCGCGAGAAACTGATCCGCGACGACCAGCGCCTCGTCCACCTCGCCCCCTGGGTTCCCCCGCAAGTCGAGAATGATGCCGTCGAAGCGACGGTTCTCACGACGCCGAAGATACTCCGCTCGCAAATCGGCGACGCGTTCGCCCGTACCCGATCGGAACGACCGGATCGTGAGCAGCAAATAGGACCGGGAGTCGTCTTGGACCAGGCGAGCAGTAACTTCTTCGCGTCGGGTCACTCGAGCAAGTTCGAGTTCGATCCACTCTGGACCGGCTTGTTCGCTTCTTTGCACCCAAAGCTGGCGCCGTTCGCCAGGCTGTCCGCGCAGCGCCAGCTCCACACCTGCTTGGTTCAAAAAGTCGCGCGCAGAAACTCGGCCGATCCGAAGCACATGGTCGCCGATACGCATCGCCTGTCGCCCAGCTGAGGAGTCCTTTCGCACACCCACGACCTCCAAATGATTGCTGCCCCCCGCCGTGTGCACGAGTCGGAGCGTCAACCCGCTCTCACCCCCGCGCACGAGACTCTGCCGCGCCTCCCCACGCTCCTGAGCACTCAGGTAGTAGCTGTAGGGATCCAACCCGCCTACGATGCGCTTGATTCCAAGAGCCACCGCTCGCTCCGCATCCGCGGGTTCGACATAGCGTGCGAACACGGTGTCAAGAACAGCATACAAGCGGGCCAGTCGAGGCTGCGGTGTAGCTTCGGCCGTACCCCAAATGCCCATCCCGACGGCGGTGACCACGCCGCACGTGAACCCGCCCAACCAAGTGACGACTGCCCGGCGCACCCCTCCATGGTGCAGGACCCACGACGCGTAATCCAGCCAGACCGTGGATCTTCCGCACCCCCAGGCGCGCACACTCGGCGCTCCGCTCTACGCCACGAGCAGCAACGACACCGCCGACTCTCCCGGCTCGGTATCCGGCCCTTTGGGATCGCGAGGGACCACGGGAAATGCCCCGCGATTTTGTCCCATCCGCACTAGATCCGCGAAGAAGGGGCGGACCGTGGCGGCGGCAGCGAACCGAACGGTGAAGTGAATGGCGCGGTTGTCGGTGTGTAGCATGATCTTCTCGCCTCTCGTAGGGAGCCACGCAGAGAGAAAGCCGGACTCGGCAACAACTCTGTGCACGGGTGTCCCTGCGTTGTGCACAATGCATGCCAGGCGTCCAGGAACGATCCATACCGGCGGACGGTGGCCCCCAAATGGTCACCCAAATGGTCACCCAAATGGTCACCCAAATGGTCACCCGCAGTACACCACTCGCGCCCCAGAGGGCTCAGGCGTCTCATTGGACCCCACGCAATCACGAGGGGAAAGCTGTCCCGGCCGATGACTGCTCCACCGTCTCATTGGGGCCCACCGGATCACGCAGGCCTAAGTTCCCCCGCCGATGACGGTATTCCGACACCTAAACCCCCCGGGACGTTCGACTTCGGACCTCACGCGTCAGGATCCCGTCGCTGCCGCGGTGATACCCCTCGATCGTCAAAACGTGGGCGAACCACATCGTAAGCGCAGTGACGATAGCATCGTAGATGTGCATGGATATCTAGATGAACCTGTACCTAGACCGCCGTACCTGCACCCATGCCGTCGTGCCTCTACCGGATGGTCCGGGCAGAATGTAACCTAGAACACACCGCGCATACCCACAGAGGGAATCACGTATCGAAGCGCGATCGGGGACGGGCACCCACGCAACCCCAATGCCGGGTCCTCATCCTCCCCGTGGGATGGCCCACACGCCAAGAATTCTCTCGTCATCGTGGAGTTGGTCACGTCCAAGACGAGATGCAATTCCCATCGAGCGAACACAAAGATCCGCTCGGCCCTCAGATCGAATTGGAAAAAGGTGGGAAGGCGCGCGTTGTTCCGGTTCTTCGCCAAAGCTTGCATGTACGTCTGGCCGGCGCGCGCCGCGGTATAGGGCCGGCCCGTATTGACGTGCAGACGTCCCCCCACCCTGT
This sequence comes from Nannocystaceae bacterium, assembly GCA_036479215.1. GTDB lineage: Bacteria > Myxococcota_A > Polyangia > Nannocystales > Nannocystaceae > FL481. The sequence continues at coordinate 44,621 of JAZGFE010000041.1, forward strand.
ACTTGTGGGCGATCTTGTACCCAAGCACGATATTGAGCAAATGCGTTTGGTCCCATGTAGACGGGACCTCTCCGCCAACGGGGAAGGCTCGCGTGGCACGGGACAACGTATAGGCCACCCAGCCAAACAAACGGTTCCGCGGCGACAACTTCAGCATCGTCTCGAAACCGTAGGTCCATCCGCTCACGCTGGTGAGTACGTCCTCTAGCTCGTTGATCGGATCGTCGCTGTTCTCCGCGATCTCGAAGTCTTGAAGATTAGTCAGCCGCCCGAGATATACATCTTGTGTAAGCGTGGCCTGGGACCCGAGCGAAAACTCGTATCCCACCGAGCCTTGGATGTTGCGCTGTAACCCGCGATCGAAGCCCAAACTTTCGACACCTGGAAGGGGCACCGCGAAGTCTGGTGGCTGATGGTAAACCCCTGCTGCCTGCCTCAAGGTCCATCGGGAAGAGAGTTCTTCGCGCGCCAAGAGCCGAGGGTCGATCCCGAGCGCGTGGGTTATATTGCGCGCTTGGGGCAGGTAGGGACTGGCGCCTACCTGCGCATAGGCGTCCACGCGCACGCCCGGGCGCAGCTCCACTTTACCCTGACTCCACCGCAGGTCGGTCCACAGCCCCGTCGCGGATACAAAACGGGAACTGAGAAACAACGCCACGTCCTCCACCGCAGTCGGGTCGATGTCGCTCAACTCCGCGTCGACTCTAAAGATCTTGAATTCCTGATCGAGGCCTATCCCGAGCGCGGCCGTCTTGCTCAGCGGCCACCTGAGCTCCAGCCGGGGGGTGACCAGCCACTCTTTGGTCTTGATTACCTCGACGCCACTTCGATCAAAGCCGAACGCGAGCTTGTAGAGCACACGCCCACCGTTTTGTAGCTGCTGCCGGAGTCGATGATCGAAGCGATGAAATTCGAAGCGCAAATAGGGATCCGGGTCCTTGTTAACTTTGGGCTCGCCCGGATCATCCCACTCTTCCTCACTGTCTTCGCCGGGAATCCCTTGGTTGTCAGTGTCCGTACCTTCGTCGGCAAAGCTATACTCCTCGCGTGGGCCCATCGAGTCGTAGCTACCGTACGCGAACGCGGTGTATCGAAGCCTGCGCCCCACATCGTGGTCGAAACGTGCCTGGTAGTCCCAGAAACTCAGCTTCACGTTCAGACCTTTGAACGACGACAACAACCATCCCGTGTAGCTAAAACGACCGCCAAAGGTCAGCGCGCCGCGCGCTCTGCCCTTCTTGCATTTGTGCCGATCGGGCTCGGCGCAGCCCGGCGCCACAGCGCGATTGATCGGCACCTCCAGCAGCGCCCCTGCATCGGTGATCCTTAGGTCCACCTCGCCACTGACTCGGTCTCGACGCGCTTGCTTGGTTCGCCCTTCGATGATTCCACTGGAGAACCTGCCCAGCCGGACCGGGGTCCCGCCAGGGTAAAAATGTACTTCGTCAATGAAGTAGGGGTGGATAACCGAGGGCCCGATGGCAACGTGGAACAGAATCGGGACCCGAACCCCGTCTAAGTAGTAGCCTGTATTCCCTGGAGCAGCACCACGCACCACCACGTAGGGCAAAAAACCCGCCACTTGACTGACGCCCGGCAGACTCTTCACGACACGGAAGGGATCGCCACGTGTACCCGGTACGTCGTGGATTTCCTCGTCCCGGAGCACGGTGCGCGACACCGCGACTTCGCGCTCACTCTCGACCAGCGTCCGAAACCGAGCCGCATCGAGGTCCGCCCGCAACCGCCACACGAGCACCACTTCCTCACCCGCGACGACGGTAACGCTTGTCTTTAGATCGAGGTATCCATCCGCCCGGATGAGCAACGCGTACGTGCCGGGCTCCAGCGCGAGCTGAAACGCCCCCTCCACGTCTGTCTCGGTTCCTCCTTCTCCATCCGCACGCAGCACCTTGACCGCTGCGAGGCGGTCTCGCGAGCCATGCGCGAACACATGGCCGCGCAGCCGCCCGGTGGCAGCCGGCTCGTGGATCGATGCCGTCGGCAACCGGACGGGCAACTCGGAACCGGACGGTGCCGGCTCCACAGCGGTGCCGCTCGGCGCGTCTGACTCGGACCCAACGGTTTCGCGTCGGCCACTGGGGGCAACGGGGTGGCTCGGCGCGGGCTCGGTAGTTTGCAAAGCGCCGACGAGCAACGCGAACGCGAAGCAATACACGGTCCGGCAACCCTACTCTTATTGGCGAGAGGCCGGTGCCGAAGCGGTGGAACCCGCGGATTCGGAGACCCCACGCGGCGTCCGCCCATTCGTGATCCCCGGTGTTCCTGTCATCCCCGAGACGCTCAGGGATGGGGAGATATGCGTCGGAGCCTCCACGTACTCGCCCAAGACCCGCTCTTTGGCCTCTTCGAGCGCCGGGTTAACAGTGTCCCGCGCACCCTCAAACAAGTCCTGAGCCGCTCGCGTGCGCCCGATCGAGTCCACATGTTCGGCAAAACTTTTCCGACCGAGTTGGACGGTGAATGCGAGCCAGACCAGCCCCCCGACGAAGGCGAGACTGATCATCGTGCGGATGAGTCGGAACATGGGCGGCGCGAGGATCCCTCGCTTGTCGGTTGGATTGCAAGAATCTCGACGGTTGCGTTCAACACTGGGGCGCCGAGACGACGTCCACGTCCCCACCTGCCCGTTGCGACGCCGCGTGTTTCGCGCCGCCACCGACTGCGCGCGGGCTTTCCCGATTGCCTCCGCGAGCTCGGCTCCAGATCGCTCGGTATGCTGTTTCAGGCCGGGTCCGGCCGACCCACCCCCGGCCCCAGCGAGCGCTTGCCATCTCTGCAGCGATCGTCTGCCTCACAACCCAAGCTCAAGCCGAGATCGCGGCTGAGCGATGTACGGACATCGCGAGTCGAGCGCCATGGCCCCACCGATCACTACCATCATCAACTACTGTTCCAACGACTACCGCTTCATCCAGCGCTGCATCGAAAACGTCCGAGCGTTCTCGAGCAAGATTCTAGTCCCGGTGGGCGATCACTTCCTCGACGGGCGACCCGAGAACCTGGATCTCCTCCGTCATACCGCGGCCGAAAGCCCTGACGCGCAGCTGCTCACCTACCAGTGGAAGCCAGGGCACCCCGCCCGGTACTGGCACAATGCGGCACGCGCCATCGGCATCAGTCAGGCGCGGACCGACTGGGTGTTGCTGCTCGACGCGGATGAGATCGTCGACACGTCCCGATTCGCAGCATGGCTTGAGCATACGGATCTCCGCGGTCATGCAGGTGCCGTATTCGCCTGCTACTGGTATTTTCGGGATGCGTACTATCGCGCGACTGCCATCGAACACTGTGGTCTTCTCGCTCGCCGCGAGAAGCTGAGCCACGAGTTGATTTTCTCGAATCGCGAACGCTGGGAGTACCCGAGACACCACGCCTGCAAAGTCAACGTTCACGGTAGCGATGGCACTCCCATGCTGCATCACTTCAGTTGGGTACGAAGCAAGGCGGAGATGGCCCGTAAGGTCCGCAGCTGGGGACACAGGGGGGACCGAGCGTGGGGCGACCTGATAGAGGAAGAGTTTTCTCGACCCTTCAATGGTCGAGACTTTGTTCACGGGTATCGCTACGAAACTGTGGATGATCGTTTCGGCCTCGCCATCGAGGTCGCAGATCCGATCCACCTGCGGCGTGCATGATCGGGCCCAAGCGCATCTTGGTGGTCTCGCCGGTCTTCGGCGGTTCGTTCGCCATCGCCAACTACGCGGCGCGCTCGTTGAGCGCCATCGGACACGACGCGACCTTGCTCGACATGCGTCGCTTCCAAGCCACATACGGCTACGCGCAGAGTGCCTCCGATTCCTGTGCTTTCTACCGCGAGACACACAACTATATCCTGCGCGAAGCCGAGAGGACGCAGGCCGACCTCATCATCGCGCTAGCCCAGGCCCCCATCAAGGCCGAACTGCTCGACACACTGCGAGGAGCAGGTATCAAGACTGCATTGTGGTTTGTCGAACATTTTCAGCGTTTTCAATCCTGGAAGGCCGTCGCGCCTCTGTACGACCACGTATTCACCATCCAACGCCAGCCGTTCATAGGGCGACTGCGATCCCTCGGCGTACGTCACGCTGCATACCTTCCGCTCGCGGCCTACGAACCCCTACACCAGCCATGCACCCCACACGAAGAGACCAGCGACAGGCATCGAAGCGAGATCACCTTTTTTGGCAGTCCCCACCGAAACAGAGTTTCGCTGTTCGAAGCTTTGGCTGACGACAACTTGGCCCTCTGGGGCCAAGGTTGGGACAAAATCGGTGGAATGTTGACCCAACACGTGCGCGATGGAGCCATCTATTTGGACGATATCGTGGAGAGGCGCATCTACTGCGGTACGAAAATCGTGCTCAATCCGCACTCCACCCACCCCGCGGAAGAGATCAGAGACTTCGTCAACCCTCGGACCTTCGTGGCCGCCAGCTGCGGTGCGTTTCAGCTAATCGACCCGCGGACGCTACTTGCTGAGCACTACCGAATCGATTCAGAGATCGTATGCTTCGACTCAGTGCAGGAACTTCGGGAAAAGGTGAAATATTACCTCCATCACGCCGATGAACGCCGCGCCATCGCCCATGCCGCAATGGAGCGAACCCGGCGGGATCACAGTTATCGGCAACGCATGGCTACCCTCGTCGAGCATGTCTACGGGCAGGAAGCTGTGTACGGGCAGGAAGCTCAACCGGGCAACGCGGGATAGGACGCTCGCCTAGAATCGCGCCTACGCTGCGACCCGGATCCGCAGCCACGCGGCGACAACAGCCTCGTCGCTCGCTATGATCCCGAGCCGATCGTGGCGCTCGTCCGCGATTTCGTCGTCATACTCGAGCGGCACATACCGAGCCAGAATTTCATCATAGCACTCGGCCAACACGGTCGATCCCGGGTCTAGATGGCTCACCAGCCCGAGTCCTGTGGGCGCCGTCGCCACGGTCGCCACGACCAGGTCGCCACGGTACTCCCGAAGACACAAGATCAGTTTCCAGACGTCACCGCTCCAGAAGGTCGTACGGCGCACACGCGACGCACTGAGGCTATCGATAGGTGCACAATCGTGGATGGCCACCACCGACGACGGCACGCTCCATCTTTCGATCTGGATAAAATCTCGCAACGCTTGTTCGAAGAGATGCAGGCCGTCAACAAACGCAAGCTGCACCGGATTCTCGCCGAATAGCACCTCTGCTTGCTGTGACGCGAAGAAGGTATCGCTCGCCGCACACACGACCTTTGTCTGTGGTGAGAGCACATGGCACACGCGCGGCTTCGGATCCACACCCACCGCCAGTCGGGCCATTTGAGCAAGGCGAAGAGCTTTGCCGGTTTCGACGCCGATCTCGAGATAGGTCGCGGGGTCCAGTGTGCGATGTAGGAACTCGAGAATTTTGAGGTACCCCGGGCCCGGATACATGACCGCCGCCAAACCTGCATGGGCTCCGAGCTGTCCTGGTCGTAGTCGCAAGGCCTCCCAGTACTCGGACTCGGCGTCTACCGTGCGGCCCAAGCGACGCAATGCGTCCCCGCGGTAGACCCGAATCGGGGCGGACGTGGGAAACTGTTCCTTCAGGCTGTTGAGGTGCTCCAGCGCACTTGGGAGATCACCCGACGCGAGTTGGGCCCGGGCCAACCCCTGACGGATCTCAGCATGGCCGGGTAAGAGGGCCAAGCCGCGAGTGAAAGCACGGACGGCAGCGATCGCATCCCCGCGTTCATAGTAGAGGCACGCCGCCAGATAGATCGCATGGGGATGGTCGGGCACCGCGGACAACACCGGCGCGAGGGCCTGCTCTACATCAGCCAGCTCACCCTGGCCAAGGGCGACCTGAGCGATCTCAAGTCGGGACCGAATGTCGAGGGCATCGCTAGCCACCATCGACCCATCGTCCCCCCTGGGCGTGAGCCTGTGCCCAAAGAACGGGACAACGCGATTCCGGCCGGAGCGAGACGGGCCGAAGCGGGATCGCCGAGGCGGCACGACAGCGGTGCTCATGCCGCTAGGCGACCGCCTTGCGCGGGCGTGCGAGGTGCCCAACCGGTGTTCTGCTCGGCACCGCGCAGGGCTCAACGCGGTGCAACGGGCGAATCGAATCGCGCGGAGGAATTCCGCTACGCTGATCCCATGCTCGAAGCCGCAAGCGTGAGGATCCGGTCCGTTCGTCTGATGGGAATTTGTTGCCTGGTACTCAGCGCCTGCCCCTCGGTGGGAGATCCACCACCACCGTCGGCCCCCAACCCCCCAAGTTTGGCGGCACCGACCCCAGATGGTGGCGCAGCAGGCGGAAATTCCGCAAACGAAAACGGCCCCACGCCCGTGCCGCCGGATGGAAGGGACGCCCGGAACGCCTCAGGTTCGACAGAGGGAGGAGTTGCAGGGGCGCCTCCCGCCTCTGCTGCTCCTTCTGCTCCTTCCACTCCTTCCGCTCCTTCCGCTCCGGTCACCCCCGCTAGCGACTCCCCGTCGGGCATAGCGACTCCCACAACCGCCGGCCGCGTAGGCGAGCCGTCCCTGACAACGACGGTCACGTGTCGCGACGGGGAGAAGATCCGACAAGCAGGAGAGACCTGGAAGGCGGACTGCAACACGTGCCGGTGCCGCAACGATGGCACCATGGGGTGCACGTTGATGCACTGCGGTGACAAGAAACCACAAGGCCAACCCTGACGCGATTCGAACCTCGCCGGCTATGATCCAGCCCGAGCAGACATCGAGTGATCTCGTGCAACTAATCCCCATCGGCAAGGCCGCTGCGCCGTGCCGGGGGAAGACCTCGCCTCAACCCGCCCCGCCGGGCGTCGGTTTCGAATGGATCGACATCCCCACGCTCCGTCGATCCCAAAGATCCCCTGTGGCGCTGTGTCCTGCGCTCGGCGACGGCCCACGGCGCGGAACCCTCATCGAGCCACTCAAATGACTCGTCTTCAAGCCAGCCGCGCCGAATGGGACTCGGCGCCGGTTCGCTTGGGTGAGCTTCTTGGGAGGCAGCCCGCGCGACGGCGCGGGCCCAAGCGGGACCCGGGCCCATGGCGTTCGAGCCGCGAGCTCCAAACTTGTGCGCTTCTAGCTCGGTCGCGGACGGTACGGCCCTTTCTGGTTCCTTCAGCGTTGCGCGGGCCGCTGGTTGCAACCCGCACTGAGCGTCGGGATGCCCGTGCGCACCCTCCTCCGCCTGGTCTCCCCACACGAGCTCCGGGTACCAACCCGTACGCACCCGGCTCTCCACCTCGAGCGAAATCTCCTTGAGCAACGCGAAGTATCGCTCACGAGAGTACGGCTCGTTGAGCACACAAAACTCGGCGCCTTCGATCCCGACACACGCCAAACAGTGCACGCAGTCTGCGCAATCCATACACAAACGCAAGTACCTCGACCGTTCACAGTTCCGGCAATCTTCGAGGTAGGTCGAGGAGCAACAGGCGACACTGCGCTTGCACTGCGTACAAGCAGCACACTCCCAGCACCCGTCGCAGTGAGTACACTCTTCGCAAGCGTGGCAGTCGTTACAGAAGCGGCAAGCGCTACAGTTCTCGCAACCGACGCAGCTGAAGTTGGTGGACTCCGCAGCTTCCGCATCACGCGACGCACTCGCTCGCGTCAGTTCGGATAGCCGGGCGAGTAGGTCGTCGAGACGCATAAAAGGGGGCTGCTCGAGCCTGCCACGGGATCATGCAGTGTGAAAACCTCTGGTGCGCGCGCCCACGACCCAGTCCGGGACCAACTGTGCCGAACGCGCGTGGCGGCGTTCCAACCCGCTGGCACCATGGCCCAACCGTCGGGCACGGAAGACGCCACGCGTCCCGCCCTTGAGACTAGCCGCGAAGAAGCTATGCTCCGCGCGATCATGCTTCGACAGGTCCTCCTCGTCATAGCGCTAATTCCGCTGATCGCATGCGGGCAAAAAATCGGCGACGCTTGCGAACGCAATCCCGATTGCTCCACGACGGAGGCGCGGCATTGCGATCTGTCCTACACGGTGGTCGAAAAGGGCCGCAAGAAAGGCGAGTGCATCATCGAAGACTGCGTCCGGGGTGACTGCCCCGAGGACGAGGACTCGGTCTGTATTCAGGTGTACAGCACGCAGTTCCTCTCCGCGGCATGTGACCCCGAGCGAGAAGACACCGCGCCGATCTGCGGCGAAACCGGAAGCTGCGGTAGCGACGGGTTTTGTATGGGCAGCGACATCGCGTGCGACCCCAACGATGTCGACGCGCGCGTCGACGTGTGCGCACCACACGAAGTGTGTCTGCGTGAAGGTTTGTGCGCCGACCAGGTCGGTGCGAGGAACAGTTGCCGGCGAGGCTGCGATGACAACGAAGACTGCCGCCAAGGGTACCGCTGCCAGCAAACCGACTTCAATGGGATCTACGTAGCGCCAGATCCTGCGGATCCGACGCTACACAAGACGGCACGGATATGCGTGCCGGATGTGACCGGGATCGGGTAGCGACTAGCCCATCGCACCTCTGCGCCCGAGCCCTCGGCATCGCGGGAAGTTGAACGCCGGCACGCAAGCCGCGTGGCGCTCGATCACGCGTCCCGCCCACTTCCCGTGGCCGAATAGGCGGCCACGCGTCCGGACAGGCGGCAGTTTTCTTTCAGGCAACAGCATGTAAACCGTTGATTTTCCACGGATCTATCTACGGATCGATACGTGCCTTATCGGGCGGCGCAACCACGCGACTCCGGTCGCCACGAAAGACACAACCCATGCGACGCACAATCAGCCTGTTCCTCTCCGGCTTGGCCTGCACCTTCACGCTGTTTTCAGCGCTCAACGGCCATGCCCTCGAACGTACAACCGCGCAACCGCATCTTCTGGCGGCAGCGCGCGCTACGCAACTCGAAGGCATGCTCAACGTCAACACTGCGACCGCGTCGCAGTGGCAGCTACTCCCCGGCGTCGGACCTTCAACGGCGGACAAGATCGTCGTCTATCGCCAAAGAAAGCCGTTCGCAGAGGTGAGTCATGTGATGAGGATCAAAGGCATCGGCCGAAAGACGTTCAACAAGATCAAGCCCTATCTCACAATGAAGGGCTCGACCACACTCACCAAAACCAGGTAAGCAAGAGACAGCCCGCCTCGGGAGATGGACTCCCACTGCCCGAGGTGGTGTGGGAAATGGGGCCCAGATAGAGGGATCCTGCTGCTACAGTACGAAGGTGACTCAGCAGCCACGCCCCAGGTCGTGTCGGTGGCACGCGCCGATCCTCTTCATCGGGCTATGGGCCATTGCATGCGCCTCAGCTCCGTACGACCGTTCGAACGCGCCACAGGCCCCCGACCTGCTGAGCCTCACGAAGGCGCGATTCGACGCGGTTCAAGTCAACCGGGCGAAGCTGAGACATAATTTTCTTCCTCGGGTCGAACTCATGTACGTCGCACAGGCGCCAGCCCGATTCGTCGCCACCGCGCAGCTTGCTGGCAACGAACTTTTCTCGGTCGCCGTGAACGAGCAGGGGTACACCATGCGATACCTCGCCAACCGGGGACCTACCCCGGGCTTCTACTCGGGCCCGGCCACTTCATGGTCGTGCGCTCTCGATAGACTGCTCCGCTTTTCGATGGGCAGCGAAGACTTCGTACGCTTGCTATTGGGAGGCGCGCCTTTGATCGCAGCGCCCTTCCGCGTCACGTCTCACCGCTGGGAGCGACGCCGCCCCGGTCACGAAGTGATCCGCATCGAAAACGAAACGATGCGGCAAGAGATACGATTCCGGTGGATCGAGAATCAGTGGTGGTTGGCCACGGCAAGCACATGGATGCTCCCTCAACATGGTCAGCCACAGCTCCGCTGGACCGTCGAGCATGTCGGACTACGCCGCGTCGGCGGAGCCATACTACCCGAACGAACGATCTTGAGCCAGCCGGGGTCGAAAAGCCGCATCCACATCGCGTATGAGGAGCAAACAGTCGACCCCGACATCCGCTCCGTCACCGACGAGATCAGCGACGACCGCTGGGATGAAGCCGACGGCGACGACTGGGAAGACGGCGACCCGGCGACAACCACCACCGAGGGATCGCCCTCGCACGTAGTGCCCTCCATGGAGAACACATTCTCCGCGGGTTCGGCCGCCGCCGGGAGCACGATGTCTCCTGCGGCCGCTACATCCGCTCCTCACCCCGCGCCGCGAAATGACCCGCCCAGCCAAACGCCCTCGCCGATTCCAGCGATCTTCAAGCTACTCTCGGACGGTTTGGTCCCGCGCGGGGACCTGTGCGAGGGCCGATAGCGCGCTCCCATGCGGCTGACGATCCACGCTCTGTGCTGCAAGATCGCAGACGCAGCCATCCTCGACGGGATCGACCTCGAACTCGGATCAGGCGACCGCCTCGCGGTGGTGGGCCCCTCGGGAGCCGGCAAGACCATGCTCCTCCGCTGTCTTCTGGCGCTACTTCCACCCGGTGCCGTGGTGCGAGGGAAGCTGATCTGGCGCAAAGGGGGAGCCGTGCGCACCATACGGGCCTGCGATCGTTCCCAACTTGGCGCACTCCGAGGCAAGTTCTTCGCCTGGATCCCTCAAGAGGCCGCCCTCAGTCTCGATCCCCTGCGTCGAGTGGGATCCCAGCTACAGGAGGTACTCCGCGTCCACGGCAACTCCGAGAGCCCACACCAACTACTCGATCGGGTACATCTCGACGCGAGCGCGGCGCGCCTCTTCCCAGCCCAACTCAGCGGAGGCATGGCCCAACGGGTCGCCATCGCCCTCGCGCTCGCAAGCCACCCGCTGGTGTTGCTTGCGGACGAACCAACGACCGGGCTCGATACCGTAGTCCAACGGGCGGTCCTGAGCGAACTGGTGGAGATCTGCGACGCTCAGGACATAGCGATTATGTTTGTAACCCACGATCTAGACGCCGCTCGATACGTATGCCAACGCGGTGTCGTGATGGACTCGGGCCGAGTCGTACAAGTACTTGATCACCTCGATCCCCGCATCGAACCCCACGATCACCCGACAACACGCCTACTCAAGCAGGCGGCGCTGCGATCATATCGAATCCCACCCGACACCGAAGCGACGCGGCACGATGTTTGACGCTCGGGCCAGGGGCGATCTACTGGTCGCACGAGATCTATCGGTGATCCACGCCCATCCCAAACGGCCGCTCATTTCGAACATTTTCGCCCGCTTCCCCCCCGGCCGCGTGACAGCGATCGTCGGTCCCTCGGGTGCGGGAAAGTCCACCTTGGCGAAGGCGCTTGTGGGACTCGAGCCCGGTACATCCGGCAGCCTGCGCTTTCGCGGCACGGAACTCGTGGGACGTCCGCCTTCGGAGTGGCGTTCGCTTCGCCGCACGGTGCAACTTTGCTGGCAAGATTCGGTATCCGCACTGAACCCCCGCCTCACCTTGCTCGCTTCGATCAACGAGGCTCGCATCCTCTCCGGACGTCCTCGATGGGACGAAGGTGCCACCCGGCTCGCTTCTCTCGCGGGAAGCTTGGACCTACCGATTCCGCTGCTACGTCGCCACCCCCCCGAGCTCAGCGGCGGTCAGTGCCAACGCGCCGCACTCATACGTGCATTGGCAACCCAGCCCGAACTGTTGATCTGCGACGAAATCACCGCTTCACTCGACCGCCACTTGGTGTGGCGAGTGATCGACCTCCTCGCCCGTCTTCGTCGAACCAACGTCGGGATCGTGTTCATCACCCACGATCTTACGCTCGTACAACATCTGGCCGAGGACATCATCGTTCTGGCGAAAGGTCGGATTGTCGAGAGCGGTTCCACACACACTGTGTTGTCGTCTCCCGTGCATACGGTCACACGATCGCTTGTTCATGCCAGTGTCCGTATCTAGGGAGAAGACCGGTTCCATCTCCCCAAATCGCGGTAGCCGAATAGATCGAAGCGCAAATCGAACAAACATTCCACGGTGTGTTGGGGCATGAGCCCCTGCAGCGTCAGTCCCCATCGGCGGTTTCCGACCCGGGCAAAGAGACCGCCCGCCAGGCGCGTCCGTTCGACAAAAACGTCGGTTTCGGCGCTGTTGAAGGTATCGGGCAAACGGTAGCGAGCAGCGCCGAGATCCATGCCAACGGTATACCAAGTCTGGGAGAACGCGGCCGTGCTCAAGAGATAGTGACTGCGCTTGCGGTAGTTCGGCTCCTCCTCGATCGCTTCCGCGGACGAGGGAGGGGGGGCATGCAAAAGCTGCTCATACCGGACCCCCACCTCCACGCCACGGCGACGCACAAACGCAACGGCGACCTGCGGCACCGCCACGGGCGAACGCTGATCCGCAAACCAATGGGTCGTCACCCCAACGCGCAAGTGATCCAATAGTCCGAGCCCAGCCTCCAGACGATACAGCTGTGGATATCCGGGCGCGACACCGAGCGAGAGCACGCCATGATCCAGAAAACGCGGGCTCGGTGCCCTAGGCTGGCCGAGGTAAGCGCGAAGAACATTGACGGTCGGCCGCTGAAGCTCGGTCGGGGCAAGTTCCCCCCCCGCAGGCAAACTGTCGGTGCCACTTCCTCCGAGAACAGCACTCCCTGCGACGAAGATGCCGGCAAGAGCACTCAACCGGACCTCATCTGCGAAGCATAACCTAGCCCCTGCGCTCGTTGCATCCGTGGCAGGGACGCTCTCTGCCAACCAGGTTGGGGTTCGATCGCTTGCCCCCGCGCAGTCATGCGATGCCACCGTTTCACTTTACCGCTTCACCGCTTCACCGAAGCAACGAGCCAGACGCAGCGCTTGGCGGCGAATCTTCCCGGGATTCGCCGCCACGAGGGCCCCCACTACAGCGATACTTTGGGCGCATCGTGCGACACACTGCTCCGCTCCGGATACATCGATCCCTCCGATGGCGACGACGGGCACGCGCGCGCACCGACACGCCGCCGCAAGCGAGGCCAGGCCCACGACCGCTCCTGGACATCGCTTCGTTCGGGTGGGGAAGACGGGCCCATACGCGACGTAGTCGGGCGCAGCGGTCGACGCCCGCCCCAGTTGGTGGAGATTGTGAGTAGAAAGGCCCAGCAACAATCCAGCCTCGTGCAGCCGTGTGCGCAAAGACGCGAGTTCCACGCGCGCCAGATCACGCTGACCGAGATGAAGACCCGAGACACCCTCAATGCCCGCGGTCGCCACCCGTAGGTCGTCGTTGACCACGAGCGGGACATCAGCCTGCGCGCAGATGGGGCCCAGGCGGCAAGCGAGGTCAAGGCATTCTAGGTGCGTCGCTCGTTTCGCCCGAAGCTGGATGACGCGAGCACCCACTCCATCGGCGAGCATGGCGCGGACGACCTCTTCCGGCGACAGAGGAAACGGATAGGGATGGTCGTAGATCGCATAGAGACCCGAAATTCTCGACACGCGGGTTCCTACCACACCGCAAGGAGACGACACGGCGAGCACCGTCGCAACCGTGTACCCTCCGCGGGTCCCGACCTGCGCAGCACAATGAGAGAACATCGCCCTGAAACTCCGGCAGACATGGACCCACGCCGATTTGAGCTTGTAAGCAAGTTCAGTCCAGCCGGCAGCCAGCCCAACGCCATCCGCGAACTCGTGGAGGGCACGAGCAGGGGCGACTCCCACCAGGTACTGCTCGGGATCACCGGGAGCGGAAAGACGTTCACCATAGCGAACCTCATCCAGCAAGCACAGAGACCGGCTTTGGTTCTTGTCCACAACAAGACGCTAGCCGCACAACTCTACGGAGAATTCAAGACTCTATTCCCTCGCAATGCGGTGGAGTACTTCGTCAGCTACTACGACTACTATCAACCAGAGGCCTACGTCGCTTCCACAGATACCTACATCGAAAAAGACTCGACCATCAACGAGCAGATCGATCGCATGCGGCACGCCGCGACCTTCTCCTTACTTGGTCGACGCGACGTGATTATCGTCGCCAGTGTCTCTTGCATCTTTGGTATCGGCAGCGCCGAGTCCTACCTGGAGATGGCTGCCAAGATTCGAGTGGGCGAGGAACTCGAACGTGATGTCCTTCTGCGCCGCCTCGTAGCAATGCAATACGAGCGGAACGATATCGACTTCCACCGAGGAACGTTCCGCGTGCGCGGGGACGTCGTAGAGATTTTCCCCGCTTACGAGAGTGAGAAGGCTCTGCGCATTGAGTTCTTTGGAGACGAGGTCGAGGCGATTCGCCAAATCGATCCTATGCGGGGGTGCACCCTCGAACAACTTCCGCAAGTCGTCGTCTTCCCCGCCAGCCACTATGTAACCCCGCCCCACGTCCTACGGCGCGCGATCGAAGGCATCAAGGTCGAGCTCCAAGAGCGTCTCAGCGAGCTCAACGATAAGATCAAACTGGTAGAAGCCCAACGGCTCGAGCAACGTACGATGTTTGATCTCGAGATGCTGGAGGAAATGGGTCGCTGTTCAGGTATCGAAAACTACTCGCGACACCTGAGCGGTCGCGTGGCCGGTGAACCACCACCCACACTAATCGACTACTTTCCCGATGATTATCTGCTATTCGTGGACGAATCTCACCAAACTGTGCCCCAGATAGGCGCGATGTACAAAGGCGACCGCAGCCGCAAGGAGACGTTGGTGGACCACGGGTTTCGCCTGCCTTCGGCAATGGACAATCGTCCGCTCAAGTTCGAGGAGTGGGAGCAGCGCATCGGTCAAGGTATCTTCGTGAGCGCCACGCCGGGGGACTATGAGTTAAACAAGTGCCAAGGCGTGATCATCGAGCAGATCATTCGACCGACGGGTCTGCTCGACCCTCCGATCGAGGTGCGTCCCATCGAAGGCCAGGTCGATGATCTGCTCGACGAAATCCGCGCCACGGTAGCGAAGTCCGAACGTGTGCTCGTGACCACGTTGACCAAGCGCATGGCGGAGGACCTGACGGAGTACTATGCCGATCTCGGACTGCGCATCCGCTACTTGCATGCGGACGTGGAAACGCTGGATCGCGTGGAGATTCTCCGAGGCCTACGGCGCGGAGAATTCGACGTACTCGTGGGGATCAACTTGCTACGGGAGGGCTTGGACCTGCCGGAGGTGAGTCTTGTGGCGATTCTCGACGCGGATAAGGAAGGTTTCCTTCGGACACGACGCAGCCTCGTCCAAACCTGCGGGCGGGCGGCGCGAAATGTTGGGGGCCGTGTGATCATGTACGCCGACCGCGTCACCGACAGCATGCGGGCGTGCCTGGAAGAAACAGAACGTCGGCGAGTGGCCCAAGCCGCACACAATGCGGCTCACGGCATCGTGCCGCGATCCACTCACGCCCCGCTGACGCCGCTCGAGACGGAGGCGGCGAAGCCCATCGCTGGCAAAAAGACGACGAGCAAACCTCTCCCCCTGGAAGACACGCAAGACGACCTGCTTCCCCATGAGATCGCGGCCCAGATCCACAGTTTGGGACAGAAGATGCGGGCCTTGGCCAAAGAATTGCGCTACGAAGATGCCGCGCGCGTCCGGGATCGCATCCACGCTCTTGAAGCTCGTCGACTGGAACTGGGCCTGGTCGAATAGCGAACAATCTTGCGCAAGCGCCCGCCCGCGTCGGGTCCACAACGATTCATCTCGAACGCGGATCTAGAACGAGCCCGCAAGCGACACGCCTGCCCCACCGCGAAGTGGCGTGGGTACGATCAACGCGCGATCCGCCGCGTTCCAGTTTTCCCACTTTTTGTACTTCATCCGGTGACCCAGACCGGTCATGAGCAGTACAACTCCTATGCCAGTGACCGCGATGGCGGACGGGATCATGAACGTATCTTGGTCAGCGTACTTGCACCGCAGAAGGCCGTCCCAACGGCAGCGGGTCGCATAGTAGGCCGCGACGACCAAACCGGCGCCGGCACCCGTGAGGCTCGCGCCCGCGATGGTCATGCCCCGTCCCGTGGCCGAGGTGCTACCGAATTTCGGTTCTGGGGGGCGCTGTGGCCCTTCGGGTGCGGGAGCTGGACCCGCATCGGCAGGAGGTGGTCCCCCAGCTGGCTCGGCGGCCACCAGATCGTTTTCCTCCGAATCGACGTCACCCACGGCCGCTGGCACCTCCGGTTCCCCGGCGCCGGGTTCCGCCCCGGGATCGACGACCGGCTCTGGTGCCCCCGGTTCGTCCGGTTCGTCCGGCTGCGCTCCTCCCTCACTCTCAGTGCTGGTGCCCGCAGCGGAAGTGTTTTCTGTCTCGACTGGTACGTCCCGTTCGTCGGGTGGCGTACCACCACTTTCGGCACCTCCGCCCTCCGCTCCGGCTGGTTCGTCCGCAGGCGGCGCCGTATCAATCGTCGCGCCCGCCATCGCATGCGACGCCAAGGCCTCGCTCGATGGGAGTGTACAAACAGTTGCAGCCAGGAGGCTGGAGATCGAACGAAAAGCCAGAATTCTTACGTTCACGGCGAACTCCCGTGGAGGATGGGCGCGTAGTATCGTATGGTGCCCGCGCGCGCACAAGCCAAAACTACGCTAGGCACCGGGTTCCCGTCGCACTGAACTCACACCCGTGCGTGACCCGTGCGTGTTCACCGTCAAATCAGCGTATATGCCGATGCTCGCCGATCTCGACGATCCACCCCGAGCGCGCTGGCGAGGGGTGGTCGTCGGTATTCTTCTCGCCGCTCCTCTTGTCCTAGCGATCGGCTGGGCGCTCCTGCCCCTCGTTCATCGCAGCGTACGCGGCGGGGCCGAGGAGTTTGACGCCCGTCTGAGGCAGGAAGACGCTTACATGCACGCGGTCTGCCAGCAAGCCCTCTCACTCCCACGCGACGAGAGACTGTGCGCGTGCGCGCTTGCAGCAGAGTTTCCGTCACTCGATTGCCGCGCGCGCTTCACGTTGTGGACCGTCGAACGGCAAGTAGAACAGTGCGCGGCTCCCCTGATCCGACGGGACGCACCTGATTTTTGCCGATGCGTGGACGACGTGAACCGTGCGATCCAAGCGGCGAGCCTCCAAAACGTCGCGCCCGATCACCAGGTCCGAACGCGCCAAGCTGGCGCTGGGTACGTACGCTGCACCAACATCGTGCCCGCTCTCTATCTTCCAGGGATAGCTGAGCTCAAAATGGTCGCTCGGGCGAACCGAGCAGATAGCGCAACCGCCACACACGATGGCCACGACGGCGTGTGATCACCTCCCTTCTGGACTGCACGGCGACCGGCGCTTCCCGAGCGAAACTCCACTCGCCATGCAGGTTCACAAAGCCCAGCGCGCGAGCGCTGTGTTGTTCCAGCTCGAACATCGCTTGCAAAGCGAGCTCGAATACGTCGGTAGCCACGTGCAGTTCGCCGCCGTGGCATAGCTGGGAGGCAATCGTCTCGCAGAGACGCGCACTGATTACCCGCCGTTTTCGATGCCGCGCCTTCAGCCACGGATCAGGGAACAAGAGATGAAAGCGGTCCACCCGATCCGGCTCGAACACCTGGTTCAGGTCCACGCTGAGGTTCACATAGGCGAATTCGAGGTTGTCGACACTCTCCCGGAGCGCTTTCGCGCGATTGCGCTGCACCACAACGGTGCGTACGTCGAGCCCGACCACGGTCCAGTCGGGCTCGCGTCTTGCGAGTGCGAAGGAGAAGTCTCCTTCCGCGCAGCCGAGCTCGACCTCCAGCCTCGCGCCCCGTCTCGGCCCCTGCGCGAAATGGCTGGGACGGGCCCGCACTTCTAGGTAGCGGATACCGAGCGGATTCACGTGTTGACGGATGCGCACCCCAGCGACGGTAACGATTTGCGACCCAGCGGGCCAGTGAGCATCCCCACTCGCCGATAGCTCCATGGACAACTGCGCGGACGGAGACCTACCATCTGCACATGAGCGGCTCGATGCAGGGGGCGACACAAGCGGATCGATCGATCGTTGCGAACTGTGCAGCGGCCGCGAAGTTGGAGGCGGAGATGGCGGCGCTCCGCGGCGTGGCCGGAATCTTCGCGCACGATTGCAGCAACCCACTGCAAAGCCTCACGGTACTGCTTGAGCTAACACTCGACGACTCTGGCTTGAGCACAGGGAACCGGACACGAATCGGCCAGAGCCTGGAGGCTGCAAAGACGATGCACCATCTGATGCACGACTTCACTCGCCTGATGCGCTCGCCTAGGCACGGCGTCACCAAGGCTACGTTCCTTGAGGTAGTGCAACGCTGTCTCGATCTGTTCACTCGACGACTTGATCGGCAAAACGTTCGTTCCGCCCGGAACGTCGGGGTTCTCCAAGGCATGCCAGCGCCGCCGCGGGAGTTCGAGTGGGCGTTTGTCAACGTGTTGCTGGGTATGGTCAGCTGCGCCATGACCCCGGGGTACCGCGCGTACGAGCTCACATGCCGCGCGTGGCGGGAGCGGGACGACGCGAGTACTATTTTGGAGGTGCAGCTCGTCGGCGAGACTCGCTCTGAACCCCAAACAAGGCTAGCCCTCCCTGAACATGCGTTTCGACTCGCTCGTCAAGCGCTCTATGGGACAAATCTATCGCTCTCATCCTACGGTCTCGCGGGCGCGCGATTTACTCTCCCAAGCGCGGAAGGCTGACGGATGATGGACGCCGAAGATGAGCCCCGCGACGGCCCGCAGATGGGCCGGGTGTTGGTGGTAGATGACGACGAACTCGTCGGAACAGCCCTCAGCCAGTGCCTCACGAGAGAGGGCTTCCAAGTCGACCTGGCGACCGACGTGGAGGCGGCACTGAGCGTGTTCAACTCGGGGATTACGGATGTCGTCCTGACCGACCTCATTATGCCGGGTGGGACAGGAATTGACCTCCTACGACAAGTCGAACTTCGGGACCCCATGATCCCGGTCATCATCATCACCGCCGACGATAGCGTCCAAGCGGCAGCCGAAGCCGTTCGGGAGCGAGCGTTCGACTACTTGACGAAACCCGTCAGCCGCGCGCAGCTGAGCTCCACGGTACATCGAGCCGTGGCCGCCCGTCGCAAGAGCCAGTCACGGCGACGGGAGCAGGAGGAGCGACGCCAGCACCACTTGCGGGTCGAACTCCAGAATAAACGGCGCTCCATGGTGTTGTCGGTGCTGTTTACCCGCGCGATGGAGGGCATCATCATCTGGGACCACGAAGCGAAGCTCGTGGACGCGAGCGAGGCGTTCGTTGCGCTTGTGGGCGAGCCTCTACACACGATGGTGAACACTGATATCGACCATCTTTTCGAGCCGCACCCGATTCACGGCTCGGTACGCGGCCGTATTTTGGGGCTGGCGAAGACCGGCAATGTGCCCGGGCAATGGCGTGGTGAGGTCACGGTCAGGCCTGCGGTTGGAAAACGCTCCCATGTCCCCGCGCGTCTGAGTCTTTCTGTATGTGAGGAACCCACCGGGCTGGATACCGAGGAAGGGCAAAACTACGTCGTGGGACTGCTGTACCACGACCGCGGGCACAAGGAGCGTTCACGTCAGCTGCAGCTCGCCGATCGGCTTGCCCGGATTGGGATCATGGCAGGCTGTGCTGCCCACGAGATCAAAAATGATCTCGGGCCCCTGATCGGGTATCTATCGCTGGTGGAATCGCAGGAACTACAAAGCAAGGAGATGATTCCGCTGATGCGGGAAGGGGTAAAGAGGATCAAAGCTCACGTCGAACAGATTCTAGCGCCACTCCGGCCACGCGTTCGGACTCGCGGTGCTGTTTCACTCAGAAACACGATCGCCAGTGTCATGGAAGACCTTGATCGCGCAGGAAAAACGCGTCGCGCCACGATCGAGGTTATCGCGCCCCACGAGGAAGGGGATGTTATCGTACACGCCGACAAAGACGAGGTTTATCAGATCGGCATCAATCTTCTGATGAACGCCCTCGACGCTCTGGGCGACGGCGACGGTGCCGAACGCGGCACCGTGACCATCCGGATCACGAGCGACTCCCGCTACGGAGTATTGGAGGTCAACGACGATGGAGCCGGTATGTCGGAGCGGATCCGTAGTCGCGTTTTCGAACATTTCTTCACCACAAAAGGCCAAGAAGGCACAGGTCTCGGCCTACCAGTGGTGCACGACATCGTTCGATCCCTACGGGGACGGGTGTCGCTGGTCAGCCGAGAAAAAATCGGTACCACAGCGAAGGTCCGTCTCCTGCTGTTCCGCGCCACGCAACCAGATGTTGGCGACGAAATTGTGGTGTACTGATGCGAGCAGATCGACGCTTGGCAACTCCCCCGCTGTTCTACGCCACCCTGCCTGGCGCGAAATCGATCTATACTGATGCGAGGATCTCGACGCTCCAGCACGCTTGATTGGGACGAGGTCCCACTACTCGGCGGGAATGTTCTTGGCGTCAGCGACAAAACGCTCGACACCGGCATCGGTCAGAGGATGCCTAAGCAACTTGTCGATCACAGCGAAAGGCAACGTCGCCACATCCGCGCCGAGCCGTAGCGCCTCAACAACATGGGTAGGACTACGTACCGAAGCGACAAGAATCTGCGTGTCGAATTCGTAGTTCCCGTAGATCTCGACCAGCTGCGAGACGAGATCCATACCATCGTGCCCGACGTCGTCGAGGCGGCCGACGAACGGGCTGATATACGAAGCTCCAGCCTTCGCCGCGAGCAGACCTTGGAGAGGACTGAAACACAAGGTCACGTTCGTGCGAATGCCGTCTCCCGTCAAACGCTTGGTGGCACGAATACCATCTCGCGTCAGAGGAAGCTTGACCACAATGTTTGGCGCGATGGAGGCCAGATCCGCCGCTTCGCGTATCATGCCTTCGTAATCGAGCGCGAGCACTTCAGCGCTCACAGGACCACGGACCACTTCGCAGATCTCCTCGAGTACGTCCCGCATTTTGCGCCCCGTGCGAGCGACCAGCGAGGGGTTTGTGGTCACGCCGTCCAGGACGCCAAGCGTGGACGCCTCCCGGATTTCGTCGACGTTGGCGGTATCGATGAAGATCTTCATCGCGTGTACCGTTACCACAACTCTCATATTCACGCGGGCTGGATCAGGGCGTGAGGATCGGATAGCGTCACCGCATGTCGGGGCCACGATTGGGCATCATCTTGGACGATACAAGCGCCTTGCGGATGGCGCGACCCTCCGACCCGGTCGCTGTGGTGGCACTGCGTTCATGCCTCCTTAACCCACCTCGCGCCAAAGGCGCGAGGACCCTGAGCGAACGCATCCGAACGCTGCACGCCGGGGCCGAGATTTGCCCCTACGCTTGGCACTTTCTAACCCACACGCGAACAGACGGCCTCGCCGCCCGGGCTAGCCGGAATCTCGGCAGCGAGTTCGCTCCCGCGTCTGCGGGTCACTTGCGCGAGAATGCGGCGACACAACAGGCGTGGTCCGTGACTCGCAACTATCTTTCGGAACTGCGGGCCTCCGCCCTGATCCTCAGCATGCCGCCGAGCTTTTCACCGAGCGTGCACCACCGGCGGCTCCTGACGGACTTCGTGCGGAAACACCGTCACACCTGTGGGCGCATCGTGTGCGACCTCCATGGACTGTGGAGCGTCCCTCAAGCTGCGGACCTTGCGTCGGACCTTGAGGTCGAGCTCATGCTGGGTGTGGGCGAACTCGCGGCGCTACCTTCCACATCCAAGCAGCCCCTCTGGATTCGCGTCGACGCCGCGGATCACGTAGCGCGGGAGGAGCTGGCTCGTGTCGAAGACCTGCCCAGCGCTCCCTACGTGCTCTTCACTGGACCCGCGCCCTATTCCCTGCTTCGCGCGTTCGCAGCCCGGACCGAGTAGTCCATCTCGCGTTGACTCGATCCGCCTCCGACAAGCTACGCCGGCTTGTTGCAGAGGCCGAAGCGGAGCGGGGCTTGGCCCCGGCGCCCTCTGCCGATTCTCGCTGTAGCGTGCGCGCACGCTACAGCGAGAATCAGCGCTGAACACCCGATGTGCGCCACCCCGAGCGAGGTCGCATGTCAGCCGTCTCGGACTGCGATAGCACAACAAAAACACCGTCGTGAGCGGCTGGCCCTCGACGGTGTTTCCAAACTTACGGAAAGGTGAGGAACTATTTCTTCTTCCGTCCGGCTTTTTTCTTGCCGGCTTTTTTCTTGCCGCCCTTTTTCTTGCCGGCTTTCTTGCCGGCTTTCTTGCCGGCTTTTTTGCCGGCTTTTTTCTTGCCGCCCTTTTTGCCGGCCTTCTTTTTGCCGCCCTTTTTGCCGGCCTTCTTTTTGCCGCCCTTTTTCTTGCCGGCTTTCTTTTTGCCGCCCTTTTTCTTGCCGGCTTTCTTGCCAGCGGGCTCCCCGGCCGTCTTCGCGGCCTTCTTCTTCCCCGCTTTGCGTTTGGCCTTCTTCTTTCGGCCCTTCTTTTTTGCGCCTTTCGCGTCTTCAGTCATGGCGTTTGGACCCTCCTTCAGGGACAACGGTAGGCTGAAGCTACCTATCTGATTCATACATGTCAACGCTAATTAAGTTATTTGTTGCTCAGTTATATGAAGTTGAGTGATCATTGTATCAAAATGACACGGCTTAGGGCTACTTAGGCACATGTTGGCGTAACTGTTAACATGTTCAGGAGCGCGATGCACGCCTATTCCTTGACCTAAACTCCGCGGCACGCACGCGTCGTCGGAGCGCCCGGGGCGGGGCATGCGTGTGCCACTGGGCGCACACGCGCATGCGCGGTACCCGGATCCGCACCCAAGTGGCGTACCTCCCACTACGGCCGTCCCCCCGCTGTCGGCCTCCGTGGTT
Organism: Nannocystaceae bacterium; assembly: GCA_036479215.1. GTDB lineage: Bacteria > Myxococcota_A > Polyangia > Nannocystales > Nannocystaceae > FL481. The sequence goes on from JAZGFE010000041.1 coordinate 67,233, forward strand.
ACCTTGAACGCCGTGATCGGCGCCGGAGCTCCGCAGCTGAACTGCGAGGCGGTCCGGTACCGTCTCGACGAGACCCGACGCGCGCGAGCGCGCGCGGCACATGCGACGTCCACCGCCCAGACGGCTCGCTGCGCTCGCCGTTCGTCACTCCGACGGCTCGCCCGGTCAGTCCAGGTGCTTGATCTGGGTTACCAGGCCATCCTCGACGGCTACCGTCATCTCGCTTGAAGTCCCGTCGCACGCGATGTTCTCACGGACGAAGCTGCCAGTTTTCGGTCCGCTCGTGCACCGGATATAGGTCTCGAAGCGAACCAAGCGGCCCCTGGCTTCCGCGAGACGCACGTCCACCGGCAATCCCCAAGCCATGTGGAGCGCGAACTCGCGGTGGCCGACCTTGGAGGAACGCTGCGCAACCGCGAGTCGTTCTTCCCCAGAGAGGTTCTCCCACTGTTGCCACAGATTCTTCCGGTCCAGATACGCTTGCCGTGCCCCCCGCTTCAGCGCCACGAACTCGCGTTGCTCACGCTCGGTGGGTAAGTTCTCATAGAACTGCCGGTCCAAGGCTGGCAATCGGTCCGGCGAATGCACGCAACCCGCAGAGACGCTCGCCAGGACGCCGAGCGTAAGCGAAGCGAAGCACCTAGCTAGAGCCAACATGGTCGCAATGATAGGCAAAGAATAGGGGCGGGCAAGATCTATTGGGCGGTGTGCGCTCGTCGGAGACGAGTGGCGCTCGTCTCCGACTTTGACAAAACGCGCGCAAAGTGGTAGCAACGGCTTATCGGGCACGTGAACTTGGCCTCGGAAAGCCCACCCATGATCGAATTTCGAGTTGGTGACAAGGCGGTTTACCCCGGCTACGGTGTTGCCGAGATTACCGGGCTCGAGACTCGAGAGATCTCCGGCTCATCGCAGCAGTTTTATGTACTGCGGCTTCTCGGCAAGGAAATGACACTCATGGTTCCGACGGCGAACGCCGACTCGGTCGGGCTGCGAAGCCTGGTGACCGCCGAGGAAGTCGCGGTAGTGTACGCGGTGCTGCGCAAACGCGGTGAGAAGATTTCTACCGCGACTTGGAACCGCCGCTACCGCGAATACACGGAAAAAATCCGAACAGGGTCCCTGCGGGAGATCGCGGCGGTTCTGCGTGATCTTTGTCTCCTGCGTGGCGATAAGGACTTGTCATACGGCGAGCGAAATATGCTCGAGAGCGCTCGCGCGCTGCTCGTTCAGGAGCTCGCCCTTGGTCAGCGCGTAACCGAGGACGCAGTCGAGAAGGATCTGCTCGGCATCTTTGGCGAGAGCTAGATCACGTGGGCGGCCGCCCACGTGTGGGACTTAGGCTGCGCGAGGTGTCCGCATCGCGCGCCAGTGGATAGGCCGATCCAGGAACACAGCGCGTTGCGTCGCCCACGAGGCGTGGGTATCGCCGCGTACGTAGAGTTTCACGAAACCTGGCACCCGGCTCCATTCGGAGCCGGGCTGTGCGTCCGGAGACCAGCGGACTTCACGCGCACCGTCCAGCTGCTCGAGCCAGCCTTCCCAAGGGAGTTCTGGATTCGGAAGCCGATCTCGAAAGCCTCGGCAATCCGAGACCTCACCCCAAAGATCTTCAAATATCTCTGCGTCAATCTCTTCGGCTGTGGGGTGTGTGGCCATGTAGTCTGTGCTCACAGCGCGTCGCATCAGAATATCCTCGGGCGAGAAGCGGGAGCCTTCAGCGTGGATCTGAACCTGGCGATGTACCCAGCCGGCCGAGTCGATCTCGTAGAGGGTCAGGCCCGGCTCCCCGTCCTCTCCGCCCATATACATTCGAATATAGCGCATGACCGTCGTGCTCTTTCTGGCTTCTTCGCGTCTAAGCCCACCCGATATCGACAGCCGGTACCCCAAGCTTAAGCACAAATACGGCGCTTTTCGCTGAGCGATTGCGAGCGTTCGAGGCGAGGTATCAGCAGGGCCGACCACCACCGTGATCGGTAAACAGCTGCGTCACGGAGCCGCGTTTGTACGCGGTAGCGTACAAACGTTGTCGTACATCCGTACAGCAAGTGTGCGTGCATCAGCGGACCCGACGCGCGTTCTCGCCCGGCCGTGCGATGCTCACAACCACTCGTCGTCCGTCGAGCTACACGTCAAGATTACGGGTGTTGAGTGCGTTTTCGGTAATGAAAGCCCGGCGCGGCTCGACATCATCGCCCATGAGCACTGAAAACACATTGTCGGCCTCAACCGGATCGCGGATCCGAACCTGAAGCAGAGAGCGACGGCTCGGGTCCATTGTCGTCTCCCAGAGTTGCTCCGGGTTCATCTCTCCGAGCCCTTTGTAGCGCGAGATCTGCAACCCACGCCGCCCGATCTCACCGACATGCTCGACCACATCAACCAAACGTGATGGCTGAGCGACGCGATCGTCACCACGCATCAACTCGAATGGGCCAGATCCGAGCTCGACGAGCTCGCGGCGAAGGCGTGCCAGTTCTCGGAACTCTGCTGATGACCAGAACTGGTGATCCAACTGTTCCAGATGGGCCACCCCGTCTGAAACGAGATCGAGCTTCAAGAAAAAGGTGTCGCCCTCCTCAACGAGCTGTCCGTCGATCTGGGCAAGCTTCATGATGTCTCGTATCGCGGAAACGATGTCTTCAACCAAGGGCCGCAACAGCGTGGGGTCCAATCCGAGCCGGTCAAGATCTGCAGCCTGGGGAAGCGCGTCGAGGCATCCTTCGACAACCTCGGCTCTGTGGTCCCGCGACAACGAGCTAAGTAACTCGCGATACCGTAGGCCACGCCTGGCAACCGAGCCAAGAACATCGGCGGTCACCGCATGACCCTCGACTCGAAGCTGGAGATCATCTACCGCGTGCTGGATGACATAGTCGTCCAGGGCAGGATCGTTTTTTAGATAGACTTCGCGCTTGCCTCGCTTCACCTTGTACAGTGGTGGCTGGGCCACGTAGAGATTTCCACGTTCGATGATCTCGGGAAACTGACGGAAAAAGAACGTGAGCAGCAACGTACGAATGTGGGAGCCGTCAACATCCGCATCGGTCATGATCACGATCGTGTGGTACCTGAGTTTGTCTATCTCGTAGTTCTCGGCGCCGATACCCGTACCCAAGGCGGTGATGAGAGTGACGATCTCCTGACTCGACAACATCTTGTCCACGCGAGCCTTCTCGACATTCAGGATCTTGCCTCGTAAGGGTAAGATCGCTTGAATTCGACGATCCCGACCCTGCTTGGCACTCCCGCCGGCACTGTCGCCTTCCACAAGGAACAGCTCCGCTTTGACGGGATCCCGTTCCTGGCAGTCCGCTAACTTTCCCGGTAGCGACAGACCGTCTAGGATCCCCTTGCGGGTGATGGTTTCGCGCGCCTTTCGGGCCGCTGCTCGGGCACGTGCAGAGAGTATGGCTTTTTCAACGAGATGACGTGCGGACTTGGGCTGCTCTTCAAATAGACGCGAGAGTTTTTCCGTCACGACACCCGATACCAGCGCAGTCACCTCGCCCGAAACGAGCTTGTCTTTGATCTGAGACGAGAACTTTGGATCAGGATGCTTAATGGACAACACTGCGCTGAGTCCCTCGCGTACGTCTTCTCCGGAGAGGGTCCCCTTGTGGTGGCGTAAGAGATTGTTCGTTTGAGCGTAGGCGTTGACCACTTTTGTCAGCGCAGTACGCAAACCGGTGAGGTGGGTCCCGCCATCCCGGTTGGCGATATTGTTCGTATAGCAAAGAATATGTTCTTGATAGGCATCTGTCCACTGCAGTGCTGTAGCGACTCCCAGTGTTGCCTGTTCGCCTTCAAACTGAAACTGGACTTCAGACTCGAAAGAGATCAGGTTCCCAAGCGATGTTTTTCCTTGAGTGAGAAGTTTGACAAAACTTGCAATACCGCCCTCGCCATCGAGTGTCTTGCTGCGGCCATCCGCCTCGTTCTCCAAGACGATCCTGACACCAGAGTTGAGATAGCTCAACTCACGGAAACGAGCGGATAGTTGTTCGAAGTCAAAGTTGGAATCGGAGAAGATCAGCTTATCCGGGTGAAACGTAATCTTGGTTCCGCGTCGCTGGGTTGAGCCTTGGTCTTTCAGATCGCTAGTGAGCGCCCCTCGTTCGAAGCGGGCAGTGTAGATTCTTCCATCGCGGAAAATTTCGAGTTCGAGCCAATCGCTCAGCGCGTTCACGACGGAGAGCCCAACGCCGTGCAGTCCGCCGGAGACCTTGTACGCATTGTTGTCAAACTTGCCACCGGCATGCAGCACTGTCATGATCACGATGGATGCATCCATCGGTTTCCCCTGATGCTGCATGGCGCCGACCGGTATCCCGCGCCCGTTGTCTTCCACCGATACCGAACCGTCCGTTTGCAAGATCACAGTCACCTGATCGCAGTGCCCGGCGAGGGCCTCGTCGATGGAGTTGTCGAGGACCTCGAAGACCATCTTGTGCAGGCCAGAACCATCGCTCGTGTCCCCGATATACATACCGGGGCGTTTGCGAACAGCATCCAGACCCTCGAGGACCGAGATAGACGCTGCGTTGTAGTCGTCTTCAGGATTTCGCGCTTGGTCGGTTTGTTCCATAGCTTGGGGGTGGGCCGGGCAACGGCTTGGGGCGGTGCTCCGCTGCGTTGCAGCGACCGCGAGGCCGTGTGTTCCAGCCGGGGCGTGCGAGAGGAAGAAATGGCCGGCGAAGCCGGACAAGAGCGGCTGAAAGCTAGCATTTCGCGTGCAGTACAGCCACTCGAAATCGCAGAAACACCGGCTTTCCACGGGGTACAGAGGCGATTGTGGTTTTCGGGTCGGGATGCCGCCGACAACAGCCTGCTTCGCGCTAAGGCCGGGAAAAGTCGGCATTGTCCAGTGGCATGGGGGACGAGGCGCGTCGTGCGCGATACTGTGCTCGCTGGCCGCCTGCCGTAGGCTTGTGGGAGTTCTCGACCACCGACCGGTGTGGACGCCTGTGAGTACAGTTTAAGTTCGGCCTCGGATCTCCGGGCTTCGGGTGTCAGCCGGCGGGCTCGGCGTTGCCGAGCCGTGCTCTCGAGCGCTTCGTTGGGCGAGGCTGTTTCCGACGGTATCGGGGCAGTTGACGTTGGAACCGGTTTCTTAGCTAACGGTGCTGACCGGGGGCGTGAAAGGTTCAGCGGGAGCGCTCGCGTTGTAGGCCTGCACGCCTGTGGCGCTCGAGCCGTAAATGCGGCCACTATCCACCCGGATGTCGAGGCGCTCGACGGAGGACCCGATGGGCACGTAGTTGGCGGCCGTGGTTGTGACGAGACACTGGCCTGCCTCGCGGGTGAGCGCTTCGAAGAATTTTTCCGTGCGCGGACGATCAAGTTCGCTGGAGACATCATCCAGCAGCAATAGAGGCTTGTAGCCGCGGAGGCGGGCGGCCGCCCGCAACTCGGCTATCTTGATGGCGAGCACGAGCGATCGTGTTTGTCCCTGAGACGCGAACTCGGCGGCGAGCTGCCTCTCCAACATCACGTTGAAATCATCGAGATGGGGCCCGACGGTGGTCGATCCGCGGGCAATATCCGCGTTTCTACTCCGTTCTAGGGCGCTCACTAAACAAGCCTCGCGCTGATCATGACCAGGATCGGCAAGACGTGAGACGTAGGCGAGTTCGCATGGTGTGGGACCATGAATCTCGGCGAAGGCGAGCTCAACTTCGGGCGCCAGAAGGTTGAGAAATTCTACACGACGGGCCCAAACTCTGGCCCCGAATGCCGCAAGCTGCCGCTCATAGGTATCGACAAGCATCACGAATTGCGGAGCCCTCACGCCGCTACGCGCGTCCTTCAACAGGCGATTACGCGAGCGCATAACCTTCTCGTACCCGCGGATATCGATGATATGGCGGGGCTGGACGGCAAACAGAGCGCGATCCAAGAGCTGCCGGCGTGCAGCCGGTCCACCTCTGAGGACATTGAGATCCTCGGGCGTAAATAGGATTGTAGGTACGCGACCGTAGAACTCCGTAGCTTTGCGGATCGGCTTTCCGTCTGCCTGCGTCGTACGCCGAGTCGTCGTTCCATGCTGCTCAAGCCCCACGGTCAATGTCGTTGCTACACCGGTGACCTGCTCCACCCCTCGTATCTCGATCCGGGCCTGGCGGCAGTTCTTTGCGATCAACGCCCGAAGGCTGGGCAGACGAAAAGACCGCAGTGTACTGACGAGATAGATAGCTTCCAAGATATTCGTTTTTCCCGCTCCATTGGGACCGTGCAAGATACTGAACTTCGGTCCGAACTCGATCGTCGCGTCCCCAAAGTTGCGGTAGTCGACGAGATGAAGTTGACGCAGGTCCACCGGTCTCTCTGACTGCGGCTAGACTACGGTTAGATGCGCATTGGCATCACAACAGCGAGGTAGTCGGGTCCATCAATGGGTCGGATAACGCATGGGTCCAACTCTCCCTGGAACTCTAAACGAACTTGGTCCGCGTCGATTGCCTCAAGCCCGTCAATAAGATAACTAGCGTTAAAACCGGCAGCTAGGCCTTCGCCATCGTAGTCGACGTCAAGTTCCTGGTTTCCGACGCCAAGCTCAGGATTATCGGCGCTCAGTTTCAGTGTTCCCGGCTGCAGCTCCAATCGAATCGTAGCGGTGATTCCGGGAGCGAGCACTTGCGCCTGACGGAGCATGGAGAGGAGCTCCTTGCGACCCAAGTCGACAAATCGCTGACGTGACTTGGGGATCACCTGGCGATAGGGCGGAAACGCGATAGAGATCAGCTTGACGGCCAAATGCACTGTACTCGTACGGAGAAACAGGTGTTCTGCGCCGATACCTAGTTGCACGTCAGCGCCCACTCGTTCCAACACTCTGCGCAGCTCGATGAGCCCTCTCCGGGGGATCACGACGCCCCCGCGCTCCGCCAGATCGGGTCCCGCCAAGGGGAGGGTCAGCTTCGTCAACCGATGGCCGTCAGTAGATACCATCGTGGCCATGCTACCATCGGATTCAAAAAGCGCACCGTTGAGATTCAGTCTCGCTTCGTCGGTAGACACTGAGAATACTGTTCGCTGAATCAGTTGAGCGAGAGCGCGACTTGAAACCTCAGTGAAGTTAATATCGGTAGGTTCGGGGAATTCGGGAAAATCGTGTTCGGCCATGCCCATGAGCCGAAACTCACTTCGGGCGGTCTTTATCTGGGCCCAGTGGTTGTCGAGGCTAGAAACGCTCACGGTACCGGGAGGTAGGGTCTTGATCAGATGATGCAGGTGCCGAACGGCGAGGCTGATGCTGCCGGATTTGTGGACGTCCGCTGGGAAACGTTCCGTGACGAACAACATCATGTCGGTGGCACGACAGATCACGCGGCCATGCTCTTGAGTTTCAGCTGCGCTCTCAGCGGTCAGTAGGACGTTGCCTAAGACAGGCATCGTACTTCGATGATCTGCGACGGTGGACGCCAGCATTAGCGCGGCTTGGAAGGAAGCTTGGTCGATCTCGAATTCCATGAGGGCTCTCGCGGCGTATTGCCATATCGGGTGACACCTGTAGAGGGACAAAAGAAAATTTTAAAATATGGTTTTAAGTTCGTGATCGTAGTCTGGGCTGTGGATTTGTGGATAGAGGCCGCAGGCCCTTGATATCGTTGAAGAAAAACAGTGTATCATCGGTGGGTGAGCCAGGGGTACAACGGGGGCGTTCGTGGAGCAGCACGTGGCCGAAGTCTACCCACAGGCTTGTCCACAGGTGTTGTGCAGGGGGTGGTGATGCGCTTGCGAGCGCGGTCTGCGGGCTCCGAGCTCTGGGGAGAGGAGACAGCGCGCGAGAATGCGCGGCGATGGCCACTTGGTGGAGGAGTCGGCTGCGCGGGAACGTGGAACGTGCGAAGCCACAGGCGGCCTACTCGAGGACAATGCCTGGGAGCGCTTGGCGGGCGTGACGGCACAGGTGAATGTGGAGTGGTGCACTAGCGCCTTCCCCTGCGGCTGTCCAGCTGAGCGGGTGGCTCCTGGAGTGCAAACGCGTTGTGGCGCGAATAGGCGTGTGCTGGCCCGCTGCGACGCTACGCGCTGCGGGATTGCTCGGAGGAGCCTATCAGCTGGTTGCGTAGCTGTACGATGGCGGCACGGAGGTCGCTGTCGTCGGCTTGTAGGCTCTGCACGCGCCGACAGGCGTTGATCACGGTGGAGTGGTCTTTTCCCCCAAACCGTAGGCCGATCTCCGGGTAGCTTGCGCCGGTCAATTCTCGGCTCAGGTACATCGCGATCATGCGTGGTCGTGAGATGCCGCGGTGGCGTCGTTGTCCCTTGAGATCGGCGATGCGAACCGAGAAGTGGGTAGCCACTGCTTTCTGAATCGTCTCGACTGTGATCGCGGCACGCTGTGGGGGTGCAGAATGGGCGAGGATTTCGTTGAGAAATTGCGTCGATATTGGGACCGCGCGCAGAGAGGCGAAAGTTGCGACGCGTAGCAAGGCGCCCTCCAGTTCGCGTACGTTCGTGCGAACGCGTTCGGCCAGCTGGAACACGACATCGCTGGGGATGTCGATCCCGTCTCGCTCCGTCTTCTGGTTCAAGATAGCGATCCGGGTCTCGAGATCGGGTGGCTTGATGTCAGCGACGAGGCCCCAGTTGAGACGAGAAGTGAGACGTTCCTCCATCCCTGGCATGGATGCCGGCACTCGATCGGCGGTGACCATGATCTGTTTGCCCGCCTCGTATAGCGCGTTGAAGACGTGGAAAAACTCGTCCATCGTGCGGTCGCGGCCAGCGATGAATTGGATGTCATCAATGAGGAGGCAGTCGGGCTCCTCCCGGTACCTCGCTCGAAAGTCGTCGAAGCGATTGTGGCGTACCGCGCTGATGAACTCGTTCATGAAGCGCTCGGCACTCAGATACAGAATGCGCAACCTGGGCTGTCGGTCGTGCAGCGCGTGACCCACGGCGTGCAGCAGGTGCGTCTTCCCGAGTCCGACTCCACCGTAGATAAAGAGTGGATTGAACCGTTGCCCGGGGTGATCGGCTACGGCGAGGGCAGCGGACGCCGCAAGCTCGTTGCTTGCGCCTTGGATGAAGGAGTCGAAACGATAACGCGGACTGAGGCCTATTGGCGGTGGCGCGGGTGCGGGTGCGGGTGCGGCAAGCGCCGATACGGCCGGGTCCGACGTGGCCTGCACGTGATCAACTACCGGCTGGGGCTGCGGGAGTGCCTGTACGGTGCTGTCGGATCGTGAGTGACCGGTGTCGGCGCCGCCTGAGGTCGGCGCGGGGGTCGGAGGCCCCGCGTGGCCGGACGTCGTGCGGGTATCGGCACAACTCGGCGCATCCGTACTGGCGGCGATATGGATGCGCGCGGCGTAGCGTTGCGCGGTGTCCGTAAATATCTGGTCGAGTACCAGAGCGAGATAGTGGGTCTCGAACCACTCCTTGAGGAAGCGGTTGGGGGCGAGAAGCTGCAACTCCTCGCCATCCAGCGCATTAAATTGGATCGGCCGTAGCCACATCTCGTAGGTATGCGGGTCGAGACGTGGCCGGAGGGTTGCGAGTGCGCGGCACCAGATATTGGCCATAGCCCAGCTATCCACAGGTTGGAGAAGCCTGTGCAGAACGTGTAAAGCGTTGAAATCACTGTGAAAAGACGGACCCGGCGTCCGGTTGTCCACACGGTGTGGTCAATCTCCCCCCCCCCTGCACGCCGCCAAACGTCGGTCGTGGCGTGAGAAGCACGCCGTCGCTCGGGCTCTGGGGGTTGGGGTCTGGGCCGACTTCGTGGGGAGGGTTTACTCAACAGGCCCGGTTTTGCACAAGCGGGCCACGCTCGCTGGATCGTAAGTGCCGGATATGACTGTACTTTTTCGATAGCGCGAGAAGCGGGATGTAGGCGGCAGGCCCGCTTGTGCACAGAGATCAGGGCCGAGTACGGCGTTCAGGGAACTCTCGTCACCGGCGGGGGGAACCGGCGGCGGGGGTAGCCGGTTTCCGAGGCTCGGCTCGCGGAAGTCGGCTTGGGAAGCTGGCTAGCGGCCCGGGGTGGAAGTGGGCGCTGAGTTTCTCGCCCCGCCGTGCCAAGAAACGGGCGGTTCTGCCCCCTGGCGTTGAAGTCGCCCGTCGGGGCAGGCTGATAGCCATCAGCGGTCAGGTGTGTCCTCACCGTCGGCAATCGAGAAGCGGAGCGTGGATGGCTGATCGTTGTGGGAGAGCGCCAGCACCTCATGATTGTGGTTCGTGGAACGGTGTCGCGTCGGCTCCCAGGTTGGCGCTGGCGTTGGTTTGCTGGTCGGAGTCGCGTGCGGACGGGGCCGGCGGCCGGTAAGTGGTAAGCGCTGAGCATGTGCCGCGGGCGGCGGCTTGCGATGTCTGCGGCGCGTTGACACCCGTACTCGCCGCTGTTATCGATCACGCGGCCTGTCAGGAGACAGGCATGAGGCGTGGTCCGACCGCGTCGGATGGGAGCAGATACCGTGAAGCGTACCTACCAACCGCATAATAAGAGCCGCAAGCGCACCCACGGGTTTCGTGCCCGGATGGCGACCCGCCAGGGCCGACGCATTCTGTCCGCTCGCCGGCGACGGGGCCGGAAGCGTCTGACGGTGACCTGCGGCCACAAATGAGCTCGGAGTCGTTTCCTCGCGCCTGTCGGTTGACGAGGCGTGCGGATTTTTTACGCGTTCAACGAGGTGGTCGTCGACTGCACCTGGCTCATTTTGTGATCTACATGGCGAGGCAACCAACGGGCGTGAGCTGGTCGACGCGTATCGGTGTTACGGTGACCCGCAAGGTGGCTGGCGCCGTGGGGCGCAATCGCATCAAACGCCTTGTTCGGGAAGTGTTCCGTCGCGGCCGGACGGGTCTGCCTGCGGGGCTCGACGTGGTTTGGGTGGCGAAACGTAACGCAAGCGAGGTGGCGTACTGCGATGTGGAGCGAGGTCTTGCAACGCTGGGGCAGCGTCTCGCGGCGGGTGTGGGTGGCGGCTGATGACGCTCTTGGGTTGGCCTGCTTGGTTGGCTCTGCGGGCGCTGCGTCTGTATCAATTGCTAGTATCGCCGATACTCGGCCCTCAGTGCCGTTTTTACCCCAGTTGCTCGTCCTACGCCATGGATTGTATCGCGTGCTTCGGGATGGTTCGCGGTGCGCTTCTGGGTGCTGGCCGGCTCTTGCGCTGCCATCCATGGTGCAAGGGCGGGTTGGATTTTCCGCCGTGCACCGGGTCGCGACCGTCTCTGCGCGTTCGGGACTCGGTGGAGACGCGGCCGGGGTATGCCCGGCAGTGCCCGTAGCCGCCGTGCTCCCGCTTGAACCTGGTTTCGATCGTCTCGCCACCTCTGTGGTGAACGGTGATCGGCGACCCGAACTCCCTGGAGGCGTGCGTGATGTCGGAGATGACTTTTAACCAACGGCTTTGGCTCACGATGTTGCTGTGCGCGGGAATTATCGCGCTGAGCAGCACGTTCTCCCCGCCTCCCGTCGCCGAGAATGCTGGCGAGACGGCGGATACGAGCGATGCGGCTTCTGTCGATTCGCAGCGGGTAGTGGGAGCGCTCCAGCAGCCGTCCGCGGAGCCGGGTGAGCCGGGTGAGCAGGTGGGGCTCGTGGGTCGGCCGCCTGGCGAGGTAGCTACGCTTGCAGTGGATGTGGTGACACGGCAGCTGAGCACCGACGCGTTGACGGTCGATCTGACCAATGCCGCTGGGGGCATTCTGGCCGCCGTGGAGCCGTTGGCGGAGCAGTTTCGCGGGGAGGACGGGCGTGGAGTGGACTTCCTCGGGCTGGGCGGCACGCGACAGAGTTTGGAGTTGGGTTTCGACGCGAGCGCAACCGACTTTGCGTATCCGCTGGCGGCGGATTTGGAAGTGCTGGACGATGCGGCGAAGGGGTTCTCCGTACGCTGGCGCTCCACCGAGGTCGAGATCCGCCAGGCGTTCTGGCTGGAGCGTGGCTACGAGGCGAGCTACGAGGTTCGTGTGGTGAACCGCAGCCCCCTGCCGCAGCGGCACAGATTGCGTCTGCGGAGTCGCTACGGGGTGGAAGAGCAGAACCAATTCACCGTGAACCGTGCATTGTGCCACCTGGGGGAAGGGGCGCTGGAGGAGTTCTCTCCAGATGACGTGGAGGACGGCCCGCAGACAGTGTCGGGCAAGGTGCGCTGGGCCGCCGTCGATAGCCGATATTTTCTCCACGCGGTGGTACCGGAGATGCCGGCGACGACGTGCCAAGTGGCGGCGTCGGAGGACGGCGCGCTCCTCGAAAATACCTTGTTCGGCCCGGCGGTCATGCTCGAGCCGGGTGAGCAACGGGTCTACAGGTTCGGCGTCTATCTCGGCGCGAAGGAGCAGAGCAGATTGGGGGCGTTCTCCTTGGTCGATGGCGCGCATCTCGAGGACGCCGTGGATTGGGGGTGGTTCGGCGCCACCTCTCGATACCTCGGCCGGTGGATGCTCAAATTGTTGCGCTTTTTTCACGAGTTCACGGGCAGCTGGGGGGTCGCTATTTTGCTGCTGACTGTTGTCGTGAAGGCGCTGACCCTGCCGTTAACCCTCAAGCAGATCGGGTCGATGAAGCGGATGCGGGAAATCCAGCCGGAGATGGCTGCGCTCAAGGAGAAGTACGGGGCGGACAAGGTCAAGCTGCAACAGGAAATGCAGGCATTGTGGAGCCGTACTGGAGTGAACCCCCTGGCGGGGTGCCTCCCGGCGCTGGTGCAGATGCCGATCTGGATTGCGCTTTACGCGATGTTGCCGACGGTCGTCGAGCTGTACCATGAGCCGTTTCTCTGGCTGGCCGATCTCACCCGGCCGGACCCGTACTACGCGCTGCCGTTGGCGATGGGCGGGCTGATGTTCCTGCAAACGCGTATCCAGCCCACCCCGGCCACGCAGGACCCGATGCAGGCCAAGATGATGCAGTGGATGTTGCCCGGATTTTTCACCTTCATGTTGTTGATGGTACCCTCCGGGCTAGGGGTGTACATGTTGTCCAACGTGTTGCTTTCGTTGATCCAAACAGCGATTCAGCTCCGCCCGGACAAGAACAAGAAACCCGCTGTGGACACCGCGTCCTCCTAGGCACGCTGCGAGAACCGACATGACAGATGAAAGCACGGATGTTCAGGGGAACGACCAGGGCACGTTGAGCGAGCGCATTACCGACGCGGTGCCGGTGGTGCGTTCTTTTCTGGAGACGGTGCTTGGGTTGCTCGGTGTAGAAGTGGAAGTCGACATTGATGTGGAGGAAGATGGGCTCCATTGTGACCTTAACACCAGCGAGGCGGACGAAGGCCTGCTGATCGGTAGGCGGGGGGTGACACTCGATGCGTTGCAGTATCTCGCGTTGCGGGTGCTCCAGACCGAGGGGTTGGGCCGGATGCGACTTACGTTGGATGTGGGCGGGTACCGGACGCGGCGTGAGCAGTCGCTGCGTGAGCTGGCGCAGAACGTGGCGCAACGCGTGTTGGACAGCGGGCGTCCTCACCACTTTGAAGCGATGAGTGCGATGGAACGACGGGTCTTGCACATGACGATGGTGGAGGTGGGGGGTCTGCGAACGGAGTCGGAGGGTGAGGGGCAGCGGCGACACGTGGTCGTGCACAGTGCCCGGCCGGATGCGGAAGAAGTAGAGCGAGGTTAGGCGCGCGGGCACGCAAGCGGGACGGCGGCATCGCGGGTGGTGATGCGTGCCACCGATACAATTGTGGGGATCGCTACGGGGACGCCGGACGGTGGCGTGGCGATCGTGCGAGTCAGCGGCGTGCGGGCGGCAGCGATCGCACGCAAGCTGGCGGGGAAATTGGGCGCCCCGCGTCACCTCGTGCGTCGGCGACTGCGGCTGCCGTCCGGGGAGGAGGATGCGCTGGTTGTGTGGATGCCGGCTCCAAATTCGTTCACTGGCGAGGATGTCTGTGAGCTCCATGTGCACGCGGGGGAACAGAACGTGCGCGAGGTGGTGGGGGGTGTGTTGAAGCTAGGGGCCGTGGCTGCCGGACCCGGTGCGTTCTCGAGGCGGGCGTTCGCCAACGGCAAGATGACGCTGGACCAGGCGGAGGGTGTCGCGGCGCTCATTGCGGCGCGCACCCTTGAGGGGCTGGAGGGGGCACGGAGATTGTGTGCGGGTGAGTTGGGGCGGGAGGTGAGCGCACTCGAGGCGAAACTGGGGAGGCTACGTGTGGAGATCGAGGCGCATCTGGATTTTCCGGAGGACGTGTTCGAGCCGGAGGTGCAGCGATGGCGCACGGAGGTGGGGGCGTGTTCGCGGAACCTTCAGACTTGGCTGCGGGGCTTCGAGGTCGGAAAACGCCGCCGGGGGCTCCCTCGGGTGGTACTCGCCGGTCCCCCTAACGCGGGCAAGAGCGCCTTGTTCAACGCGCTGCTTACGTATGAGCGGGCTCTTGTATCGCCCGTTGCGGGTACGACGCGGGACTACGTCGAGGCGGAGGTGGAGATCGGACCGTATCGCTGCGTGTTGGTGGACACGGCCGGCGTGCGGGAGTCCTGCGACTCGGTGGAGGCGAGGGGTGTTGCGCGTACGCGGGATCAAGTTTCCGGTGCGGATCTTGTGGTGTGGTTGGAGGCGGCGGATACCGCCGACGCTTGTGGCGTCGGGGACGTTGTACCCGCGGGTGCGCGTGTGCTGCGTCTCGAGAGCAAGCGCGATATGGGGAGCCGGCGGGACTGGCCAGGGGTCAGCGTGGTCGCGGGGATCGGGTTGTCGGCGATACACAAGTGGATTGCGCGCTGGTTCGAATCGGACGGCGCGTCGCCGTGGATCGGTTTGCAGCGGCATCATGAGCGAGCCGTCGAGGCCGGTGCGGAGATCGAGTTTGCGCTCCTCGAGTTGGGCGGCGATGCCGCGTTGGAGATCGTGGCGTTCCATTTGCGGGCCGCGCAGGGGCAGCTATCCGAGATCATCGGGCGGGACGAGCTCGGTCCCGTCGGAGTCGACATCCTCGACGCGATTTTTGAACGATTTTGCATCGGGAAATAGGCCGTGGCCGGCGCGGGTCCCAAGTTCGAGTGCGTCCCAGAAACGGGCGTCGAGCCAGTCGTGTCCGTCGCATTCCGTGAGGGAGGTGGACTGCGAGGAGGGGGAGGTCCGTGTAGAAACGCGGCGGTAGGCGAGTGTGCCGAGGTACGGCAGGGCGGTGTGCTGCTCGAGTACGCGGCAGGTGTCGCGTTGCGCGTGGGCACGCACTGTAGTTGCGCACAGCACGAAACCCACGGGATGCAGCCCCGCGTCCATCAGCGCGCGGAGCGACAGGACCGTGTGGTTGATGGTTCCCAGTCCCGGACGCGCGACCAGGACGCAGGTGGGGCTGAGGCGTCGCACCCATTCGGGTTGCCAGGTGCCGCCGGGCATGGGGACCCAGATGCCGCCGGCACCTTCGAGCAACGTGAGCGCGGGGGCGAGCGTTCGTTCCAGCGCCAGGAGGCGCGCTTCAGCGCGCCGGAGCGGCGTGGTGCTGGGCGGCCTGTTTGTCGTGAAATGCTCGGCGTCCTCGGCGAGTCCCGGTGCGATGGGGGTGGCGTAGCGGAAGGGGGTGATGGCGGCGGCGTGGTCGGGGCTCATGCCGGCGGCGTGAAGGAGAGCGGTACTGTCGTTACCGCCAGGGCGGTACCCGCTGAGCGCGGGCTTGAAGGGCAATACTGTGTGTCCACGGCGGCGTGCGAGGCGGAGAATCTCACACGCTACCTGGGTTTTCCCGACGTCGGTGTCGGTGCCCAGTACGTAGAGCCGGCCCATGTTTCAGGCGTTCGCGGGCGTGCGTGGCGGCGCGCTGGGGGTGTGGCGGGGCGTTGTGTGGTGAAGGCGTGCGGCGAGGCGCAGCGGCACGCCGGCGCGTCGGTAGACGGCGCGCACAGCGGCGGCGAGCCGACCCACTTCGTCGGGTTCGTGAGCGGCGGATAGTGTGATGCGGAGGCGGGCGGTGCCCTCGGGGACGGTAGGGGGGCGTATGGCCTGGACATGAAAGCCCGCGGCACGAAGTTGTTGTGAGAACTGGACGGCGAGGCGATTGGGGCCAACGGCGAGGGGGAAGATGGGGGTAGCGGGGTGGCTTGCGATCTCGAGTTCGGTTGCCAACTGGTGGATATGAGCCTGCAGGCGTGCACGGCGCCGATCACCCTCCGGACCCTGGATGAGCTCGAGGGCGTGTGCGGCCGCCTCGACCACCAGCGGAGAAATGCCGGTGCTGAAGACGAGAGACCGGGCGCGCGTGCGGAGCCACTTGCATACCGATGTGGATCCGGCCAGGAACGCCCCTGAAACCCCGAAACACTTACTCAACGTGCCGACGAGGGCGGTCGGCGAGAGAGAATGGGCCGCGGCGAAGCTGCGACCGCCGCGGTAGAGTCCTAGGCTGTGGGCTTCGTCGAGATAGAGGTGCCCGCCGGCGGCCGTGTAGGCGGCGAGTTCCGTGGGGTCGGGCTGATCGCCGTCCATGGAGAAGGTGCTTTCGGTGACCCACCAGTCGAGTCCGCTTGCGGGGAGATCACGGGTGGCGGGCGGCGGGTGTAGATGTGGCAGGATTTCGCAGCGAGCCTGGGCGAGGCGAAGCCCGTCGATGAGGCTGGCGTGGTTGTTCGCATCGCTGTAGGCCCGGTCGGCGGGTTGGAGCAGGGCCGGGAGGGCGCCGACGTTGAGTTGATAGCCGCTGGGGAAGACTACGGCGTCGGGCAGGTCCACGTGGGCGGCCAGGCGGGCTTCGAGGTCCCTGAGTTGGGGGTAATCACCGCAGATGAGGCGCGAGCCGGTGGCGCCCGTACGCGGCGGCGGGCCGTTGGGGTCGAGCGTTCGGCCGGCGAGGCCGAGAAAGTCGTTGCTGCAAAAACCGACCACCGGGGCGTCGTCGAGGTGGTAGCGGGGTCCGGAGATGTTGGATAGGCGCGGCACGCCGCGCGCGAGGCCCTGCTGCTGGAGGCGTCCGAGCTTTTGCTCGAGGCGGCGATCAAGTGAGCCTGGCAAGGCGCCAGCATAGTGGTTTGGCAGCGCCGCAGGTGCCACAAGTCTGGTGGTGCGCGGGCGCGCATGGCAGTATGGCGCGGTGTTTGACGCGCGCGAGTGGTTGCTTCGGGAGGCAGAAGTCCTGGGGCTGGGGATCGATGCTCGGGCGTGGGACCGCGTGTGGTGTCTGCTGGAGCTGTGGGCCCAGTACCGGGGAGCATTGAACCTTACGGGGCGACGCGCGGTGGAGCACCACGTGGGCGAGGCGCTTCTCGTGTGTGCGGCGGCCCGCCGCGTGGGTTGCGAGGCTGGGAGTTGGGTGGACGTCGGGAGTGGTGGGGGATTTCCGGGATTGGTGGTGGCTGCGTTGCTGGACGCCGTGGTGGTGCTGGTGGAGCCGCGTTTGCGGCGGGCGGCGTTTCTGGAAATGGCACTGGCGCGGTTGGGTCGTTCGGACTGCGCGGTACGGCGGTGTCGGCTCGAAGCTTCGGGGTGGCAGCCGGTGCTCTGGGGATATGGTGAGGGACGGTTTCAGGTGGCCACGGCGCGAGCGGTGTTTGAGCCGGCGGTCTGGTTGGCACGCGCGCAGGCTTGTGTGGTACCTGGCGGGCATGTTCTGGCGCACGTGCGCCCGTGCGACGTGGATCCGGCAGGCTCGGTCTGTCTGGCGCGGGTGGACCGCGGGGACTGGTCAGCGCGGGCGTATTCAGTCCGGCCTGCGCTGGCGAAAGCGTCGACGGCTGATGTTCCACGTGGAACGTAACGGCGACGACGGCGGCGGCGGCGGCGGCTGAGGGTGTTCCACGTGGAACCGGCTGCCCCGACTACACCGGGTCGCCGGCTGGACAGAAGGCCGGTCCCGACGGAACGCGCCCACCCTGAGATGAGCGCCGCGTCCCCCCAGCCTATAGCCCGGCCCGGACGGGTATTTCCGGAGCCAATTCCCGAGCCAATTTGCAGTCTCGAATGTGCGCCGCGATCTCCGGACTGGACGATGTCGTCGCCAGACGGGCGCGCTGGAGGAGCGCCATTCCAGTCGCCGCATCCCCCGCCCGGCAGTGCACCCAGCCAAACGTGTCGAGGTAGTCCGCATTGTGGGGCTCCTCTCCGACCACCCCTGCAGCCAGTTCCCGCGCTTCCGTCAAGCGCTCGCCCGCGAGCGCCATGGCGTAGGCCAACGCGTTGCGGAGCTCCGCACTTGCGCCGTGCGAGGCCCGCTTTCGAAACGCTCGGTCGAAGTGCTGCAGTGCCTGAGCAGGGCGGTCGCGGGACAGGAGCGCGTGCCCCACGGACTCGTCCCGCGCCGCCGTGTGCGCGGGATACACCGCGCGTAGAGCAAGAAGCGCAAGCGAAGCCGTCCATGCGAGGAGCAGCGCCCAGCGCCACGCGTTGCTCCTCGCTCCCCGCGTAGCCAGAAGCGCGCCGAGCACCAGCCCGCACGCGAGGCCGCCGATGTGGCCGGCCTGGTCAATCGGGACCCATCCCGTCGCGCGCAGAATGCCCCCCACGATGAGAAGACCCGCGAGCCAAGCTCCCAGGGCGCGAGGCGAGATGGATTCCACACCGACGGCGAGGGACCCGCGCGCGAACACCCGCACCGCGAGCACGAGACCCGCGAGCCCAAAGATAGCCCCCGATGCCCCCATCGACACCCCCGACACGTTCCAAACCAGAGACGCTAGGCTGCTCGAGATGGCGCACACCCCGAAGGCGCCGAGTTGCGCCGGGGCCCCGAGGACAGGTTCGCTGACTTGCGAGAGGCTCCGCAGTGCCATCAGATTGAGCACCAAGTGCGCGAGCGAGCCGTGGACGAACGCTGCCGTAAGCAGACGCCACCATTGGCCATCCAGCCAGATGTGGGTTGGAGACAGCGCGCCAACATCCACGAACACGCTCGCGTCGTCGGGCAGGAACAGCAGCGCTACGAGCGATGCCGCGCCCCCGCGAACCCAAGCCAGGACGCAGGTGGCCAAGAATACCCCCGCGCACACCAGCACGAGCCCCGTGGTGGCGACCGAACTGACACGCTTCGCGCCGGTCGGAGACGGGTCCACACGAACATTGTACCGCGACGGCGCGGCCCCTCACACCGCGCGCGCGCGGTGTGAGGGGCGCAGAACGTACACCGTCCGCAAGTTGCACGGGTCCCGTCCCTGAGCGCGCGAACCATGAAGACCGCAGGCATGCGCCGCAGGGCTTCGCACGGAGAGGGAACGCTGTCGGCATGGAGACGAGCGGCGGCGCGGCCGGCCAGGCGCGCTGTTTCTACCAGGCGGGTCTGCTCTCCCAGAGCACCGCGCCGCCGAACGCGAGCTACCCGCGTCTCCCCCCGGCCGCGAGCGCGCTCCTGCACGATGTCGCTCGGTCGCGCCCGAGTTCGCATGCCGAGACGCGCGACTCGAGCGAGATCGAGCAGACGTCCCGCCCCTGTCGCGCCAAAAGCAGCAGCGACGGCTCCGTCGCTCCCCACCCGCCACGGTTGCCCGCACTTGCCTGCGCCGGTACCCCCGAGCCTGCGATGCGGGTACCGTCCCGCCGGGGCCCCTGGCGCGCTGTCGAGCCACGTCGCCCCACCCCGTTCGCCCCGTTCGCCCCGTTCGCCCCGTGCGCCGCGACGCCGCCGGGCCGGCTGCTTTGCGGTGGGCCGCCGTCGGCCGCGTCTCTGTTGATGGAGGGCCCGCGAGGCCAACCCGTCCACCCCTATCCCTCTCCGGGATTTCGTGCTTCTCCTTACCGTCGTCGATGTACGTGTAGCCCATGCGAATCTTGGCCCTCGAGAGTTCCTGCGACGAGACGGCGTGTGCCGTAGTCGAAGACGCCCAAGTGCTATCGAGCGTCGTATCCTCCCAAATCGCCGTCCATCGCGCCTTCGGGGGCGTCGTGCCCGAGCTGGCCAGTCGCCACCATGTCACCTCCATCGTCCCCGTTGTGCGTGAGGCGATGGCCCGCGCGGGTCTGGCCCACGCATGGGCAAGCGTCGACGCCGTTGCCGTGACCGAAGGTCCCGGCCTGATGGGCGCGCTGCTTGTGGGCGTTCAACTCGCTCGCGGGCTCGCGGCCGCGCTCGGGCGACCACTTTACGGCATCCATCATCTCGAAGGCCACCTGTGGTCCGCGTTCCTCGGCGACGAGGCACGTCCAGCCACCCGTTTTGTTCCGCACCTCGCTCTGATCGTTTCCGGTGGTCATACCGAGCTGGTCGATGTGCAGGGCCTCGGCCGCTATCACATCCTCGGGCGCACGCGTGATGACGCGGTGGGAGAGGCGTACGACAAAGTCGGTAAGATGCTGGGGCTGGGCTACCCTGGAGGCCCGATGATCGACCGTCTCGCACAGGAAGGCGACCCGGTGGCGATTCGGTTTCCCCGGAGCATGCTCCATCAGGACAACGATGCGTTTTCTTTCGCGGGTCTCAAGACAGCCGTACTGGTGCATCTAGAAAAGGGAGGCGCACCGCGTTCACGAGCGGAGCTCACCGACATTTGCGCCAGTTTCCAAGCTGCTGTGATCGACGTCCTCGTGGGCAAGGCATGCCGTGCCCGTCGGGTGTTGAGGGCGGGCCGACTTCACGTTGTGGGCGGTGTGGCTGCCAATCGGGGTCTACGAGCCGCGATGGCTTCGGCGGCCGCTCGTGACGGTTTCGAATTCGGTGCCGTTCCGTTGCGCTACTGTGGCG
The DNA here is from genome assembly GCA_036479215.1 of Nannocystaceae bacterium. Lineage (GTDB taxonomy): Bacteria > Myxococcota_A > Polyangia > Nannocystales > Nannocystaceae > FL481. The sequence continues at coordinate 87,809 of JAZGFE010000041.1, forward strand.
ACAACGCGGCCATGATCGGCGCTGCGGCTGCCGCGAGGGCTGCCGCGGGTGCGCGTCCCAGTGTGTACGTGTCCTCGTCCGCCAGCCTCGACTCCGACAGAGTGGCGATCACGTGAGTGCGCGCCGTATCGTAGCGTCGCCGGGCACATTGTTGCGGCAGTATGGGTTGGCGCCCAAGAAGAGCTGGGGACAGAATTTTTTGCACGATGAGCGCGTGCATCGCTTTCTGGCCGAGCAGGTGTCCGAGATCGGGTCCCCCGCGATCGAGATCGGTGCCGGTCTCGGCACGCTGACCGGTCATCTGCTCGCCGCCGGGACCCGGGTGACGGCCATCGAACGTGACCGGGAGTTGTGTCGGGTCCTTCGTGAGGAACTATCCGGCGAATCGAAACTGCAGATACACGAAGCCGATGCCGTTCGTTTCGACTACGGTGCTGACTGGGCCAGAGGTTGGACCATCGTGGGCAACCTGCCCTACCAACTCACCGGCCCACTTCTCTTTCGCCTCCTCAAGTTTCACGATCGTCTTGGGCCGTGGATCGTGATGGTGCAAAAAGAGGTAGGCGACCGCTTGTGCGCCGATCCCGGCACAAAGGTGTACGGAGGGGCTACGGTCACCCTGTCTCGGGTGCGGGCAATCACTCGCATCCGTCGGGTGTCGCGGGGGGCGTTTCTTCCAGCACCGCGGGTCGATTCGTCGATCCTGCGCTTCGACCCGCTCCCCACTCCCCGCGGAGTCGTGGGCGACCCAGAGGCGTTCCGAGCGCTCGTACAGACCGTGTTCCAGCGCAGACGCAAGACGATGCTCAATGCGCTCGGCAGCTTTGCTCCCAGAGAGCGTGTGCTGGCGTGGTGCGCGGACGCGAACGTTGACCCCGGTACCAGGCCCGAAACACTTCCGCCCGAACGATTTGCGGCGTTGCAACGAGCGCGTGAGGCGAGCGGAGATGCCTGAGTTGCCCGAGGTGGAGTGGGTGCGGCGTGGCCTACAGCGCAGCATGAGCAAGGAAACCGTGATCTCTGTGTGGCGGAGCCCACAGCGTCTACGGACCGGTGCACACTGGAACCAATCCGATGAAAACTTGCACGAGCTGGTGGGCGCTCGGCCCGGTCGCATCACCCGGCGCGGCAAGTATCTAATTTGGGACTTTGACTACGTGCGCCGAGCTTCGCGTGCGCTCCTCATCCATCTCGGAATGACGGGTCGCTGCGATGTTGTGGATGCCCTACAGCCGTACCTCCCCCACACCCATCTTCGGATCACCAGTTGCGACGGTCGTGAGTTCCGCTTTGCAGATCCACGACGCTTCGGTGGATTGCGGGTGGCCACACGCGCCGAGCTGCTTCGTGCCCCGCCGCTCGCGACCCTTGGTCCCGAGCCGCTCGCACCGGGATTCGGAGGCCAGGTCTTGCAGGCTGCAGCGGGCCAGAGCCGCCGCGTGCTGCGTGACGTGCTGCTCGATCAGCGAGTGGTTGCCGGTGTGGGCAATATCTACGCGGTCGAGGCTTTGTACCGGGCGGGGCTCCATCCACTCTTACCGGCGGACCGATTGCGCACGAGCGCGTGGCAGCGCCTGAGCGAGTCCGTGCGCGCCGTACTCGTTGCCTCGATAGAAAGCGGCGGGACGACCCTGCGCGATTTCCGGCACGTCGGTGGTGAGCTGGGGTCGAACCAGGAGGCATTGCGGGTGTACGGGCGCGCTGGCCAGCCTTGCGGTGCGTGCGGCGTCACGCTCCGGCGTTTCACTACGGGCGGTCGCAGCGGGGTATTCTGTCCCGCCGAGCAGCGCCGCCCGCGATGCCGCCGAGTCGCGTGATCCCCGTGCGCGGTGCCGGAGGCGCGGACGTGAGCGCAGCGCAGGAGCCCAAACGAGAAGGACCTTCCCTCCCGAGTGGGAGGTCCGCGAGATGGGTATGTCGAGGGGCCGGGGGAGACAACTCGAACCACGCGGGTGAAGGTCCTCTTATGCTGCAGGATCCCCTGTGAGGGGGTTGGATTGCGCAAAATAGGGATGCACTATCTAGGCCAAGCCTCCGGGTACCGGAGAAGGCAACGAATACACGGCGCCGACATCGTGCGACATGTGCTGATGCGCCAATCTGATGACGCACCGGCGCGCAGTTGCGCCGAGATATGGTGTGGAGCCGTCAGTAGTTTGGCGATGGCGCCGATGACGTAGTGGGCCGATGCAGGCCCCGAGAACCCATCTGGAGAACGACGAGACCCTCGGTCCGATCGGGACGTTCTTCTAGTGGTGTCCAAACGCCGTGTACCCGCCGCGAACGGCTCGACGCCACTGTCTGTCTTGCGTGTCGCCTGGCGCCTGGCGCAAACTGGGCACCGCAGCTCGCTGCCTTTCATGAAGACTCGGACGTCCCAAGCCGATCCACAGCCAGAGGAGCCGGGTGCCGACGACGCGACGCTCATGGTGGCATTCCAACGTGGCGATGGGGCGGCATTCGAGACGCTTGTGCATCGGCACCGTCGAGGTTTGTTCAATTTTCTGCTGAGAAGCGTGGGCAATCGGAGCCGCGCCGAGGAAATGCTGCAGGAGGTGTTCTTGCGCGTGGTTCGCGCCAAGAACCGCTACGAGCCCAGGGCCCGCTTCTCCACTTGGGTCTACACGATCGCGCGGAATCTGTGTGTCGACGAAAGTCGTCGTGGCCGACTGCGACGCGAGGTTTCGCTTGAGGCTCCGCGGCGGATGAAAAGTGGGGATAGCGGTGGCTCCAGCACGAGCCTGCGGCAAACCGTCGCGGCTGCACAATCCAACGTCGGACCGGGAGAAGCGGCTCAGATTCGCGCGCGCCTGGGCGAGGCGGTGGAGGAGCTACCCCAAGAGCAGCGCGAAGTGTTCGTGCTGCGCCAGGTGAACGGGCTATCGTTCAAGGAGATCGCCGCGATCGTCGAGGCGCCCGAGAACACCGTGAAGAGTCGAATGCGGTACGCTTTGGAGAAACTACGTAGCGAACTGCGCGACCTCGATCCGCGTACGATGGGCGCCGAGACAGCAGGGGCGAGCGCGAATGTCTGAGTTCACGCCCCAAGAACTCACCCAACTTGAAGACGCACTGGAGGGGGATACGGGGCCCGACGCGCCGCATCAGGGGGCATCGGCGATCTCGGCGCATGTCGCCACGCGTTTGCGAGCCTACGAACGCGTATCCCAGTTGGCGGCACGCGCGTGGCCCGATGAAGAGGTCACCCATGGCGTGCTCGATACTGTGCTCGCCCAGGCACGCGCCTCCAACAAGCCGCAGGTTGCCCCTGCCCCTCACGCTCCCGCCCGCGGGGCCGCCTGGCGTCGTTGGCTCGTCCCAGGGTTCGCTCTGGCGGGCATGGCCGCGCTCGTGTTTTACGTGGTGGGGCCCGAGTCGGGGGGCCGTCCGGCCTACCGAACGCTGACCCACGACGACGCCGCCGCGTCCCCCAGCGCGCGGTCGTCGGACAGACGATCCCCAGCGGGAGAGACCACAGTGCCGGCCCCCGGACGCGGTGCCGTGGCGCCGGCACACGCGGCGGAGGACGGAAGACCACGAGTGCCCACCCGCGCGAGAGACGATGGGGGGCTCCGAGTATCACCTGGGGAAGCCGAGTCCGTTCAACCGAAGGATCGCGGCGTGCGTGGGCGCAAAAAGGAACGCGAACGAACCTCGCGGTCGTCGTCGTCTTCGACCAAGTCTCGGCCCGCCAGAGCCTCGGAGACTTCGAGCGCCGGCACGCTCGCGCCGTCAGCCGCAGCCGCAGCCGCAACCGCAACGCGTGCCGCGAGTGGGAACTCGAAGAAGAAGAAGAAGCGGCGTCGCGGGAGCGCCGGTACGCAGCATCCGCTGCAACGCGCGCATGCACTGCGTGTGCACGGGCGGTGCGATGAGGCCCGTTTTCTGTACGCCGCCCAGGCGGACCGAGGCCCAGGCGAGGCTCGGGCGCAAGCCGAAGCGGGTATCGCACTGTGTCTGGAGTGGCAGGGGAAGCCCATACCGGCGAGGAAACGGTTCCAGAAGGCGCGCTCCCACGACTCGACGATCGACCTGTGGATCCGAACGGAACGTGGTCGCATGCCTACGCCGCCATCCGACAATGCCGGGGGCCAGCCGCCCCCCGTACCGACACCGACCGAGAGTCGACCCTAGGCCACGGCCGTACGCAGCCGGTCCCGCCACGCGTCAACGGAGGGGGCTCCGCTCGACCGGCTGGGCTGCGACCCCACGGCGCTTGGCTGCACCCCAGCTGCGCCGGACTTCGGGTGGGAGCGCGCCGTCGTGCCGTTCGGCATATCGCGCGAGAAACTCCCGCGTCCCGGCATTCACGTATCCACCACCGCGAACGGGGCCGAAGTCCGCTTCGTATCGTGTTGCGATCGCGTTGAAAGCGAGATCCCGTGCCGTTTTGGCCAAGATCGACGCCGCGGCCACCGCAATATGGAACGACTCGCCTTTGTCCACCGCCAAAAGACGCGCGTACCGCTCACGCAGAGGCGAGAACATACGCGCGCCGTCGCAGATGATGTGCGCGCGATGATCCGCGCCCACTCGCTGGAGGAGGGCCAACACGGTTTCCCGTTCCAGTTGATTGAGCAGACCACGAAATGTGTAGCGGTCCACTGTTTCTACGGAGACCAGTTCCACCGAGTGGCTGGAGGCGGATGAGCGGATTTCTCCGCTCAGCCGCGCGCGATGAGCTTGCGCTTTGGCTCCCGATCCGAATCGCTTGCTATCCGCGACTCCGAGGCTCCGGAGGAAGCACTCGGATCGGGAATCCAACTCCACCACAGCGATGGCCATGGGACCGAGAACCGGGCCTCGCCCAGCCTCGTCGACCCCGTAGGTGCCACCAACCGGTATCTGGTTTGCGGCACTTGGTGCCGCGACGAAGCCGCTAGTCATCTCGTCCGGTGAGCTTGGCGCGCATGAATTCGCGGTTCGTCTCATGGATGACGCGCAAGGGGATGGCCTTCGGGCATGCCGCGTGGCACTCGCCATGGTTGGTGCAGCCGCCAAAGCCCGCGGCATCCATCTCTTGGACCATGTTACGGGCTCTCCGACCTCGCTCCGGCGCGCCTTGTGGGAGATGGCGCAGATGAGAGATTTTCGCTCCGACGAACAACATGGCCGACGCGTTGGGACAGGCGGCGACGCAGGCTCCGCATCCGATGCATTCCGCGGCCTCCATGGCGGTATCGGCCAGCTGCTTCGCAATCGGGATGGCGTTGGCGTCGGGGGAGCGACCCGTCGATGCAGAAACGAATCCCCCGGATTGGATGATTCGATCAAATGACGAGCGATCGACCACCAAGTCCTTCACGACCGGAAAAGCGCGTGCACGCCACGGCTCGATATAGAGCCGCTCCCCGTCGCGAAACTGCCGCATGTGTAGCTGACATACCGTCGTTCGCTCCTGCGGTCCGTGAGGAATGCCGTTGATAACCATCGAGCATGAACCACAGATACCCTCGCGGCAATCGTGATCAAAAGCGACGGGCTCGTCTCCGGACTCGATCAGACCCTCGTTTAGAACGTCGAGCATTTCCAGAAACGACATATGCTCGCTCACGTCGCTCATCGGATATGCGACCAGCTTACCCGCCTCGCTCGGCCCGGGCTGGCGCCAGATATGGAGCGTGAGTTTCATTATTTGTAGCTCCTGGTGGCAAGCTTCACGTTGGCGAAGGTTAGTGGCTCTTGGTGCCGAACAGAGTCCAGTTTCTCTCCCCTGTATTCCCAAACTGCACCGTGGGCGAAGCGCTCGTCTCGACGTACCGCTTCGCCCGTTGCACTCTTGTGTTCCTCGCGAAAGTGCCCTCCGCAGGACTCATCGCGTTCGAGAGCATCGTGGCACATCAGCTCGGCGAATTCCAAGAAGTCGGCCACCCGACCCGCTCGCTCAAGGCACTGATTGAAGGCCTCGCCAGTTCCGGTGACCCGCACCTGTTTCCAGAACCGCTCTCGTACATCGGGAATCCGGCCGAGTGCCTCTTCCAAGCCGCCGCGGTTGCGCGCCATGCCGCAGAGGTTCCACATGATATCGCCAAGTTCGCGATGGAAGGCGTCGGGTGTCTTGTCGCCGTTGACAGAAATTAGGCGTCCTAAGCGTGCCCGGACTTCCTGCTCCACCTTTTTGAACTCGGCATGGTCGGCGTTGACCCCCGTGGGGCCGTCGTTGTTCGCCATGTAGTGTCCGATGGTATAAGGCAATACGAAGTACCCATCGGCGAGGCCCTGCATCAGCGCACTGGCACCAAGTCGATTGGCACCATGGTCCGAGAAATTTGCCTCGCCGATCACGTGCAACCCGGGGATGGTGCTCATCAGGTTGTAGTCGACCCACAACCCTCCCATCGTGTAATGGGGCGCCGGGTAGATACGCATCGGTATTTCATAGGGGCTGTCACCGGTGATGCGCTGGTACATCTCGAAGAGGTTCCCGTAGCGCGCAGAGACTCCTTGTTGGCCAAGGCGTCCGATCGCGTCGGCGAAATCCAAATACACTGCGCGGTGAGTATCACCGACACCTTGACCTTGGTCGCACATATTCTTCGCCGCCCGCGAAGCGACGTCGCGTGGCACGAGGTTTCCGAAGCTGGGATAGATGCGTTCCAGATAGTAGTCACGTTCGGACTCTGGGATGTTCTGGGGTCGGCGGCCATCACTTTTGTCTTTCGGGACCCAGACTCGCCCGTCGTTGCGCAGTGACTCGGACATCAGCGTGAGCTTGGACTGGTAGTCGCCACTTTGGGGGATGCAGGTGGGGTGAATCTGCGTGAAACAGGGGTTGGCAAACCCAGCACCGCGTTTGTGCGCGCGCCAAGTTGCGGTGACATTGCAGCCCTTGGCGTTGGTGGACAGGTAGAAGACGTTGCTGTACCCGCCGGTGGCGAGCACAACAGTGTCTGCTGCGAACGATCGAATCGCTCCGCTGGTGAGGTCGCGCACCACGATGCCCCGGGCGTGACCATCGATCACAACCAGATCCAGCAACTCAGTACGAGCGTGCATCTTGACGGTGCCGAGTCCGATTTGCCGCGCCAAACCCTGGTACGCACCGAGAAGCAACTGCTGACCGGTTTGACCTCGTGCGTAGAAGGTGCGGGAGACCTGTGCGCCGCCGAACGAGCGGTTGTCCAAGTAGCCACTGTATTCGCGGGCGAAGGGAACGCCCTGCGCGACGGCTTGATCGATGATGTTCACGCTGACCTGTGCTAAGCGATAGACGTTGGCTTCGCGGGAACGGTAGTCTCCACCCTTTACCGTGTCGTAGAACAATCGAAAAATGCTGTCGCCATCGTTCTGGTAGTTCTTGGCAGCATTGATCCCACCTTGGGCCGCAATGCTATGCGCACGGCGGGGACTGTCCTGAAAACAGAAGCAATGCACGCTGTAGCCGAGCTCGGCGAGGGATGCCGCTGCCGAAGCACCGGCAAGCCCACTACCCACGACGATCACGCTGTGCTTGCGCTTATTCGCCGGGCTCACGAGCTTGAGCTCGAATCGGTGTTTGTCCCACTTCTTTTCGATGGGGCCGTCGGGGATGCGCGCGTCGAGCTTCATCGTGAGATCACTCCCGGGTCTGGTTGGAGGTCGCGCGATACGCCCAAGACGATCGCCACGTTGCCTAGTATGAGGATGGTCGCAATCGCCGGCCCGACTCGAGAGAAGAAGGGGTGTCCATCCGTAGTGATGCCGAAGGTGTTTAACATGCTGGTGATGGCGTGCGACAAATGGAGCGACAATGCTGCCAGTGCCACGAGGTAGATGGCGGCAACTAGCGGCGTCTGGAACCCGCGTACCAGCATGCCGTAGGCGTCGTGACGTCCCTGTGCATCGACCACGTTGAAGTGATCTGGGTGGGTCACGCCGAGCGTGAAGTGAAGCAGGTGGTACACGACGAACGCGAGCACCAGTAGCCCACTGACCAGCATGAAGCGTCCTGCGAAACTGGCTCGCAGATGCTGCTTACGTGCGTACTGGTGCGGTCGCGCGGCGAGGTTGAGGGCGGACAATCGCATTGCGGCACCAACATGGGCGACGAGTGCCGCGAGCATCGTTAGCCGCATGCCCCAGAGTACGAGACCCGAGGTTTGCAGCAATGCGGCGTAGGCGTTGAAGGTGTCGCGCCCGGCGAATACGCCCAGGTTGCCCAGCATATGTGCGATCAGCCAGCCCAGCCACACGGCGCCGGTGACTGCCATCACGACCTTGGCGCCAATCGTTGATCGGGCGAGGCTGTCGGTGCCGGGTGATCGAGGCGCACCGTTGGAATTTGTCATGATCGCTTGACTCCGTTTGCTCCGGGTGGAATTGGGCCCGACTCCACCCGTGGCGTAACATATTATCTCGCGAGCTGGCGACTCGCCCGTCGTGCTGGCAGTTGTCGGAGCAGGCCATACCGCGTGTCGGAGTAGGTGATGCCGCGCGTCGGAGTAGGTGATGCCGCGCGTCGGAGTAGGTCATGCCGTGATCACGATGGGGTGATGGCGTGGCAGCGTTCAGCCACGGGTCCGGCGCAGGGCTTCCAGGGGCGCGAGGAACCCGGCGCGCAGGTGCAATGCTCGGGCTCGCGGCGCCCGAATCGAGCGGGCCTCGAACCGCGCTTGTGCTTGTTCGATGGTCGGTCTCAGCAGCAAGATCTGTTTTCGCCAAGTTCGCACGACATCATCCAGCTCGCCGCGGACTCGCCTGCGCAGCTCGGTTTCCCCCGCGAGAGTAGCGTGGGCCGAGCGTTCCACGAGTCGCTCGATGAAGCCGAGGGTCGTGAGCCCCGATAACTGACCACGGACCCACGGCACAAACAGTGTGGCCAAGATCTCGCTGGTGACATCGCGCGTTGTGCCCGCCGGCCCGTCCGGGTCGGGGTTCGGGTCGGGGTTCGGGTCGGGGTTCGGGTCGGGGTTCGGGTCGGGGTTCGGGTTCGGGTCTGCTGCCGCGTCGAGAACCTGCGCGAGTGCGCCAAGAACGAGATCCGCGAACACGACGCTCAAGTACGTGATGTCTTGCGCATCGGGACGCCGCAGCTGTCCCTCGTTGACAGACGCAAGGCCTAGTGTGAGGAGCTCTCGGCACAAGGCGTCGTCGACGGCAAGGGCGGCTGCACGCATGCGCTGCGCCATTGTCTCCAGGTGCGAGCGCGTATCGAAACTCGGATCACCGCCGCTAGCTCTACGTTGCGCGCTCGCTTCGAGTCCCGCTATGGTGACGCTGAGACCGGCGATCGCGGTGTCCAAAGCGTCGTCGAGATGCTGACCTGTGAGCTCTCGTTTGAGCTCCCTGGCGTTCGAAAAGAACAAGTTTTCGAGCTGATCTGTGACCGGTTGGATGGGATCGCCCAGCCCAACATGCGTAGCTGCACGCCATGCGAGTGCAGACGTGGCGCTCAGTGGCACGAGGCCAACGAGATGGTCACCGAGTTGGCGCTGAAGATACGCGACCACTTCGTCCCGTTCGCCCTCATCTACAATGTCGATCTTGTTGAGGACACCCAGCACGCGCCGGCCGGCTGCGTGTAGTTCCTTGATCACTTCGGCTTCGGAGGCGGTGGCTACACGTGCCGCGCTAAATACCCAGATCACGGCATCAGCTTGCTCGAGGAACTCTCGGGCCACGCGCTCGTGGTACGGGTCGAGGGCGTTTAGGCCTGGCGTATCGACGACCACGGTCTCGCCGAGAGTACCCTCGCGGCGTTCGAGCTCGATGTAGCGGATCGTGTGGGCTTGGTCGTCGTCGATCGCGGAGAGGAAGCCCGAGACATCGTCGGTGGCGATGCGGCGGAGCTCGCCATTGCGTAGGTGCACGCGAGCTCCACCGTGTTGGCCGGGCCGGAATACGTTGATCGTGGAGGTGGTGGGCAACACGCCCATCGGCGCCAGTGAATCACCAAGTAACGCGTTGACAAATGTGCTCTTGCCAGCCGAAAACTCGCCCATTACTGCCACTGTGAGCGGGCGAGCGAGGCGTTCCCGCGCGGAGATGACTTGATGTCGGGCAAGAGCCACGCCGGCGACGGGTTTGCCATCGATTTCGGTAGGGGTTTGCGCCAGAAGCTCCGTCGCCGAGGTCAGCGCTGTTTCTAGATCCGGTGCGTGCCTGGGCTGGGAGATCTGACTCAGAAGATGGGTCGCGGAAGCGAGCTCTGGATCCTCGGTCAGCGCCGAGAGCAAGGCGGCGCGGGCACTCACGGTGGCTCCTTGTCGCATATGGTGCTCGGCGACCATCAGGTGCGCGTGCGCTCCGAGCACCGTTGCTCGCTTGAGAGGATCACGCAGTGGGCTGACCTCGTCTGGTCCCACAGGCCGTTTCAGCCGCGCAGATTCATGGGCAGTAACTCCACGTTTGACGACAGAGGCAGGTACGGAGCTGTCGTTGCGCAACCGTGCTCGTGCATCGAGAATTAGCAACTCGGCAGGCGCCATCGAATCGCCTGCGATGGCCATCGAGATCTCTCGCTCGAGGCTTGGAGACCAAGTGTCCAAACGTAGCGCGACGTGGGCGACCTCTTGCAACAGTGAAGCGCGGCGTGGTTGCGGGACGGACTGCGTCGCAGCGAGTAGTGATTCGATGATCGAAAGGGCGGACCTGCGGCCAGAACCCCCCGCTTCGAGCACTCCCGCGAGCGCCCACAGACGACGTGCGCCCGGGCTTTCGGTGGTGTCCTGCTCGAGGATAGTCTCCGCGAGTGAGGTCGCGGTCGAGGTGTCGCCGAGCCATAAAGCGGCGCGTAGCCGTAGTTCTACCGCTGGCTCGGAGTCGGGCAGGCTCTCGACCAGCTCGAGTACCGCAGGGCGGTCGGCCAGGGCGATCGCCACGCGAAGCATGGCACCGTGCTCGTGGGTGTCGAGCGGAAGGTTGCCCGTGGGACTCGCTAGATCGAGTCTGTCGGCGTGGCGATCTTGCGCTTCAACTCGTTGGACGGGCGGTAGGCGTCCGGTGTCGTGGAGGTCGTTGCCGGCGGCGCCTGGGGTGCTCGGTAGCCCTGGCCCGGCGTAGCCGGCCGCGGTTGGCACCTCCTTTGCGTTTGCGGCGATTCGCCGTCGGTGGAGTGTTTGCACCCAGTCGAGCGCGTCGTCGGCCCGGTCGAGCTGGAGAAGCAGGTCGACTCCGGTGGTCACGAGCCAGTTGAATACGGGGGCGGCGGATGTGGTGGGGAGGCGTGCCTCAACTTTTCGGACCTCACGGAGGGCTCGAAGGAGATCGCCGCCTTCGGCGTATGCGCGCGCTGCTGTGGAATGGAGCAACCATTCGAGGTCCTGACGCTCGACGGTGTTCATGCGTTCTCGGTTGCGCTGAGACCGACGTACCTCGTCATGGCAAGCCTGGTGCTCGCCGTTGCGTAGGGCTTCCATGGCGGCGAGAGCGTGTAGGAGCGCCGGTGCGGGAGCAGAAACGGCTCGCCGTACGGCCGGATCGGAGTGTGTTTCGGAGTGTGTTTCGGAGTGTGTTTCGGAGTGTGTTTCGGAGTGTGTTTCGGGGAGACCAAACAGCATGGACTCCGCTTGGGTGAGAAGTTCGGCGTGATCGAGGTGGCGACTCTCGCCGTGTTGTGCGCGCGCGTGGTGCACGACCTGCTGAGCGTGGCGATACTGGCCGGCTAGACGCGCGGCGCGTGCCTCGGAAACAGCGGCCCGCAGCGGGTCGCGGGCGGAGACCGTCTCGGACACCTCTGCGACGACCGACGACACACGCCGCGCCCATTGCCCGAGGACGCTGCCGACGTTGGTCCCAAGTCGCGACGCACCGCCTTGATCGTCAGTCATTTGAGGTCCCGTTTCGGGCGGGAATCGAGACTGTAGCGAGGAGTCGCTGCACGCTGGCGAGTCGCTGCTCGAGGGCCGTCGTGTGCGAAGCAAGCGAGGGGGGCGGGGGTGGCTGCTCTCCAGTGGCCGGAGCGGCCGGAGCGGCCGGAGCGGCCGGAGCAGCCGGAGCTTCCGTGTCGCCGCATGTTGGGTCCGGGCGGGATGGTGTCGGCGCGTGTGTTGAGGTCGTGGTCGCCGTGGGTTCGGGGGTGTCGGGGGTGTCGGGGGGGTCGAGTGGCCCCACCTGTTCGCGGGCGCGAGCCAAGACAGCGACGAGCTGATCGGCCAGCGCGCGATCAGCACGGGTGACGAGTCGCTCCAAGGCCGTGGCGTGATCTCCGACGGCCTCTCCGATAGCGTGTCCGAGCTGTCGGTCGCTCTCACGCAGTGCATCGGGGATCAGCGCCGCAGCTTGCCGGCGCGCCCGTCTAGCGGTCCGCTCTCGCAACACGACGTGAGTGAGCGGTGAGGCGACAGCCATCACGAGGCCGGTGATCGTATTTCCAAAGTACATCACCACCGTCCCTACTGCGCCCACGAGGAGGGTTCCGGCCTCGACGGCCACCGATGGCGGCTCGATATACAGTGCAGGACCGTCGAATCCCAAGCCGAGCATGGTTCTGTACAGGCGTCGTCGGGCGCGTTCGCCATGCGTTTGCAAGATGTCGTGCGTGAGGTGGTCGAGGTCCTCGCGGACGCGTGCGGCCTCGCTGTGGGAAAATTTGCGGTAGGCGTCGCGTAGCGCGGCAGGCAAGAGCTCCGTGAGCTGCCTCAGGTCAGCAGATTTGATCTCCGTCGTCGCTAGCTCCTCAAGCCGAGCGTGGAAGGCATGGCTGCGAGCTTGGGATTCTCGTACGACCCGTTCTGCTGCGACGGAGATCTTGTCGCGGAGCTGCTGCACGTCGAGAGCGTCGGATTCGAGGTTTTCCTTGACCGCATCGATCTCCGCATCGAGGGTCCGTTTGTCGAGCTGGATCGCTCGGGCTTGGATAGCCGCGTGTGCGCCGAGGAGATGAGTGTGTTGCACGAGTGCGTCGAGCGTGCGCTCAGGAAGGACGCTGCGCCGTGCATCGACGCGCGAACGAAGCGCGTCGCGTAGTCGCTTGACTTCCGTTACTCCGATTTCGACTGAGTTGGGCCGGGCCAGGGCGTTTCGAGCGTCGGTCAAGTATGGCTGTAGGCCTGAGAACGAAAGACCCTGTAGCTGGGATTGGACATGATCGACTAGGAGCTGTCGATCGCTTTCGGCCACCAGGTCGATGCGGTTGATCACGAGTTCGAAGTTGACGTTAGGCCGGGCCCCTCCCAATATGGAGGCCGCCTCGCCGATGGCCCGTTTTTCGGTCTGCGTGAGCACTTGCGTCGCGTCGAGCACCAAGATGACCACGTCCGCGTGTGGGAGCTGTCGCCGGGAAACTGCATCGTGGAAGCCATTGATATCGTTCAGCCCTGGTGTATCCACGAGTTCAAGGTGTTCGGGGAACGCAGGTGGCTTGCAGACAATTTCCAAGGCAGCGTCCGTCGAAGCGGGAACAGCCTTGATGGAGGTGGTGAACGCGGCACGGGTTATTTTTGTGCGCGCCTGGGCTGCGCCCATGTAGTAGCCAGGGGCGTCGCCCGCATGCAGTCGTACGACGTGATGGGTTGTGGGAACCGCCCCGGTCGGCAAAAGATCCGACCCGATGAGGGCATTGATAAGAGAACTTTTTCCGTGGTTCACTTCGCCGAGCACCGCGACTCGAAGGATGCTGCTATCGAGGCGTCGAATCATGTCGGTGCGGATGTCGGCGCCGAGGTCCACCAAGCCGAGCGAGGCGGCGATGTCGGCCAATTCGACTGCGGAACGTCGGAGCATCGTGCTCGTCGCAGGGTTTTGATCTGGATGATGCATGGTGGATCCGTGTGCTCGTTAGAACAGACCAAGGCGCTCGGTGAGTCGGCGATCGCAGCGGGCGAGGGGCCAAGCGCTGTCTGGAACGCCGTCCCAACTTTCAACCGGGGGGGGGCGCTCGCTGACCGGTACCGACTCGGGGAGTGGATGGTCTCCTCCGGTGTGTCGGTCGTCGGCGAGCGGGCATCCAATGTCGTTTGCCAGCGGCGCAGGGCTCACTCTGGCGCCGGCGCGGACCCGCGCCATGGTGATCGTTTGGTCGAACTCACGCAGTGCGTCGGTGCGTTGAGCGAGAGCCGGGGGCCGGGGGAGCCAATCGATCGATCGGTGAAGTTGGTCGAGTCGTCCGACGGTGTCTATCGCCACCTCCAGGTCTCCGCATGCCAGGAGGCCGGCTCGGTCCGATGAAAACGCCAGCAACGCTGTCCAGGGTCGGAGCGCGCGTTTCAAAAGGCCGGCTGAAAACCGGGGGCGATCGTACGCGACCATTCGGTGGGCCGCGAAGAATATGCCGTGACCGCATTGCAGGTGGCCCACAGCGCTCCCGAGCGCGAACGCCCGGGCTTTCGAGTCCAGCGCGTTCAGTGCTGTGTGGTCCAGCACGAGCCATTGCGTGCAGCCGTGGGGAGGCGCGAGTGGCGTTGCCCACGGCCAGTTGCGACGGTCGCGTGCGATTTTTATCGTGGGCCGTTGCGCATGTAGGAGTCGCACAATGCTGTCCAGTTGATGCAGGAGCGGGGTGTGGAGTCGAGAGGGGTTCGACTCCAGGTCCTGAGAGAGCCAGCGCTGCGTCGACCCCGCCCACTGTCGATCCACTGCGCGAACGAGCGCATTTCCGACGCTAGAGCCCGAAAGCCACCGCGCTCGCCGAAGTGCGACGCCGTACGCATAGGCATGCCGCGCGGCGTCGTGCTCGTAGGCGTGCAGGCTTTCGCTTCTCATGAGGGCAGGCAAGTCGGGATCCGCGGACATCGTGGCCACAGTGTAGCAACGAGTGATCGGTACCTGTCACGTGCGGCGGCGCTTGCCCAAATCGGGCGAAGTGGGCATCGTAGCCGGCGTATCGTGACCACTCCTCACGCGCAATACCCGATGTTTACCGTCTCTGAGGCCGTCTGGACCCATTCTGGGAGGCCGGTGTCGGGGCGAATGATTCGGTACGGAGCGGCGGCTGCTCTGGTGACAACTTCCCTCGCCCTGGGTGGGGTCGCTGGCTATGCCGTAGGGGCCGCCGCGCTCATACCGTTGTTCGCGGCGGCTCCCATTGCGGCCGCGTTGTTGCGACGGGCCCAAAGGGGTCTGGACGCACGTTCCAAGTCCCATGCACGGCGGGCTCTAGATGAGATGCGCGGCAGCTGGCTCGCGCGCTACTTCGCGCCACATGCGTGGGTTCCGCTCCAGCAGGCGCGCGTGCAGCTACGCCTCGGCAACGGGCGCGCAGCAGCCAAAGCATTTGCCGAGGTCCGTCGCCTGACACATTGCGAGGCGGATGCGGATTTGGTGGCAGGTGAGGCGGAAGGGCGCCTGATGGCTGGCGATCGCAAAGATGCGCTCGCTTTGTTTGCTGAGATCGCTGCGCCCGAGCGGTTTTCCGCACGTGGACGCCTCCATCTCGGTATCGCCTGGCTAAGTGATGGCGGTCGGGCGAAACTGGCTGTGCAGCATCTCGAGGCCGCGCGAGAACAGATTGGTGGGGGAGAGCGAGGAGCGGCCGCCTTGGTGCTCGCATATCATCGGGTCGGTCGGATGGAGGAGGCGTTGGCGCTCGGGGCACAACTCGCCGAGAGCGGGGCGTCACAGGATGATCCTCTGACGGCCGACCTCGTGAAACGAGCGCACAAGGTGCTTCGCACCACACGAAGAGCGCGTCGTCCGAAGCGTGCAGGAGACCGAGAGCGGCGCGTGTCGTCGACTCGTGCGCCCGACGGGAGTAATAGGCCGAAGTCGGCGGCGTCCCCAGGGCGAAAACGGAAGAAGGGTCGACGCACGCGCAAGCGGGAAAAGCCGGGCCCGGCGCGGGAGGCAGCGGAGAGAGAGGTCGCGGCGCGGGCGGCAGTGGAGAGAGAGGTCGCGCCACATTCCGGACCTGTCCTGCCCGCGCCACCTCGGCTAGCGACGGCTCCGGGGTTCCATGCGTCGGTTGCTCTGCCGAGCCGCACATCGCGCGATCGACCCGCTGTCCCGCCCGGCACGGTGGGGTTGCCACCGGTCCCGACGGTGGAGAAACGTAGACTCGGCCTGCTTCCGCCCGTTGTCTCCAAGCCCGCGAGCACCACGGTATTGGCGGGCGCGCACGATGGATGGGACGAGTTGCTGGAGCCCGTTGTGGTTGCCGGCAGTGCTCGCCGAGACGAGTCCGAGACGAGTCCGAGTTGATTCGGCGGGTGGGATCGAAACGACCCACGCCGCCGCACGCCAAAAAAAGGCCACATCACAATGATGTGGCCCGATCGGCTGCCAACTCGGCGAGCGGTGTGGAACGGCTAGCCGAAAGGGTCGTCGCCGCCTTTGCCCACCGAGATCTTGCGACCTTTTTCCTCTGGCTGGGGTCGCGGCGCCCGGCGTTTTTTCTTGCTGCGCGGGGATGATCGGTGTTTCGATTTTGAGCGCGGCTTGTATTCGTTTACGGGCGTCTTGGTCACATCCGCACCGACTGCGGAGGTCGGCTCTTGCGTGTCGAGCGGTACCGCGGTCGCCTTGATGACTTGGAGCACAGGACCGTGGACTGGGGGTGCGGTCGCAACCACCGCACCGCTTCCGCCAGTTTGTGTGAATGCGATGCCGCTCACGACGGCGGCCACTGCCAGGCCGGCCAGGAGCCACTTTCCCTTGCTACCACCACTCGAGATATCGTCGTCGAAATCGGCGTCCATCGAACTGCCGAAGTCGGGCGTCGTCGCGGACGACAACGTCTGTGGTGCATGTGTGTGCGGTTGAGGGTTGAGGGGGTTGCCGGCGTTGAGGGGGGCAGGAGCGTCAACGGCTGCCCGTTGGAACTCGTTCGTGGCGGCGTCGGGCGGATTCTGTGCCGGCTCTTGTTCTCCGTCGGTTTCCGCGACGGCCTCCAGTGTGGCGTACAGACGACGAATCTCCTCATCGTGCGCGTCGATCGTCTCCGACAGCGCGCGAAGCGTATCAGCGTCGTTCGCAGCCTCCAGGCGCGCTTCTTGCTCATCACGCGCTTGCTCTAGTTGCTCAAGTCGCGTCAGTGACTCCTGGATCCAATCTTGCGAGCCCATTGCCATGGTAGAAGCACTCCTTGTTGTGAGATGTAGTCGTACCGCGCGCCAGAGAGCGGACAAAATCTTACATAACACACCTTAGACACGCTCCTAAAGGGCGAATTCCGACCATGGCGAGGTTTTAGGCGCGATGGATGCGCTGCTCCACGCACGTCTGTCGGAGACGCAGTCTAGAACACGTTGTCTACAAGTTGCCGTCCGAATGTTTGGGTTGTGCGCTCGTGGGTCCGCATACTGCCCCGGGGGGCGAGACCGACAGACACAGGCCGAGCGCGGCCCTTCGTCCATCCATGTGTTGCTTCCCTCGACCGAGAACCCGTTCCAGTCGGTGGTCTCTCGCGATCGGTGACCCCGGAGGTGTGTGGCCGCGGCCCCCTAGCTACCCTTACGGAGTTCCGTGAGGACTTGCTTCGCAAGGGTCTTGAGGGTTTCGAACACACCCTCCCCTGTGGTCGCGGAGGCTTCGAACTCGGGTACGCCGGTGGGGTTCAGTACGTTGGACAACTCTTCGACCGACACCCCGTTGGGAAGATCGCGTTTGTTGTATTGGATGACGTACGGCAGATCATGCAGCTGGTAGCCCTGCTCTTCGAGATTGATGCTCAAGTTGTCGAGGCTTTCGATGTTCGCCTCCATGCGCTCGATTTGGGAATCGGCGACGAAGCACACACCGTCCACGCCTTTGAGGATGAGTTTGCGGCTCGCATCATAAAACACCTGGCCGGGCACGGTGTACAGATGAAACCGTGTCTTAAACCCCCGTATCTCACCTAAACTGAGTGGCAGAAAGTCGAAGAACAGGGTGCGCTCAGTCTCGGTGGCGAGTGAGATCATCTTGCCGCGGGCATCGCTGCGCGTCTTATTATAGATGAACTGCAAGTTTGTGGTCTTTCCACAAAGGCCCGGCCCGTAGTAGACGAGCTTGCAGTTGATTTCGCGTGCGCTGTAGTTGATAAACGACATTCGTTCGATCAGCGTCGGGTGTCGGTGGGTGACTCGCGTCCGGTGGGTAAGAACTGTAGAGCGGTCAATCGTTGAAGAGATTGTCGATGTCGGCGTCGGTGATCTCGGCGAACACGTTCGCTTGCGGCGTTGACGCTTTTTTCTCCAGAGCGTCGAACAACTTCGTCAGCTCGACGTTCGCTTTGCGGACGCGGAGCCTGACGAGACCATGCGTGGTGTGCTTGTTGAACAGCACGACGAGGATGATACGGCGCGCGACGATCGTCATGTGCACCGAGAGGTCCTTGCCCTCGTGAAACTGCCCGGTAAACTCTTCCTCCTCGATCAGTTTGGCGATGCCGCCAGTAGCGGCCACGTTGCCGGCCACCAACGAACTTAGCGAAGTGGTGTCGAGTTCCGCGTCGACACCAGCGGAGGCGATGAGCTGGCCATTCTTGTCGACCAGGAGGATGGTCTGGCAGCGAGCGTCTTGCTGTAGCTTTTCCGAGATCGCCTGGATCTGCGCAAGCTCCTCCTCGTACATCACGAGCTGCGGATTGAGCATATTGAGGGCGAACTCCTAGGCCGAAAAATACCGCACTTGCGTTCCCGGAATCTCAGGCCGGTCGATGAAGCCTTGAGCTGTCGCACTCGAGCGGAGCCTCAGGCTACCAGAGTCAATGGGGCAAGTCCACGTGGAGCGCAAGGCTCTATACCCAACCATGGGCGCACCGGCCGGCCGGTGCGCCACGGGGTCGACCGGGATCGGACCTCGCGCGGACGTGCAGGGACCTGCACGTCGAAGCACGTCCCTGCATGGGCCTGCACATCCGTCCGCGCGCTTGTTCACAGCATGCGCCTCTCTTCGAACGCGCGTGTCAGGGTCGTTAGGTCGGCGTACTCCAGCTCACCGCCTACGGCCACACCAGACGCGATCCGCGTAACGCGGATGCCCAAGGGGCAAATCAGCTTGGCAAGGTAGAGCGCTGTGGCGTCGCCCTCCACATTGGGGCTGGTGGCGATGATGACCTCCGTGATGGTGTCGTCGGCGAGGCGTGGCAGCAGCGAATCGATGCGGAGCTGCCCGGGACCGATGCCGCTGAGGGGATCCAGTACTCCGTGCAAGACGTGGTATCCGCCGCGGTACGAGCCGGAGTTCTCGATCGCCATACGGTCCTGAGGCTGGGCGACCACACACAGCAGAGCTCTGTCGCGTCGCGGATCGTCACAGATGCGACAGGTTTCGCGGGAGCAGAAATCGGAACAGACCGCGCAGAGGCGCAAATTGTCGTGGATGTCGCGGATGGCGTCCGCGAGCGCCGCGGGGTATTCCGCGTCGCTCCGCACGATAGCGAGGGCCAAGCGCAGGGAACTTTTCTCACCGATCCCCGGCAGGCGGCTAAGTAGCCGTGCCAGGCGCTGGAGCGGATCGCTCGATGGGGGATGGCTCACGGTCCGAAGTTCGGGGGGAGCATACCCGGTGGCAGCATGGCGCCCATCTTTTCCTGCGTGAGTTCCCGGGCCTTGTCTAGGCCGTTGTTCACGGCGGCGACGATCAGGTCCTGAAGCATCTCTTGGTCTTCCCCGCCGAGTACTGTGGGGTCGATCTGAATCTGGGTGACTTTGAGCGCGCCGCTCACTTTCGTCGTGACCATGCCACCGCCAGCCGTACCTTCCACTATCTGGTCGGCCAAACCTTTTTGTAAGCACTCCATCTGCTCACGCAGTTGTTGTGCCTGCTGCATGAGGGCACCCAGATTCATCTCAGTCATACCGCCCGCAGTGTACAGCACACGGCGGGTCGCAGCGTTCAGGATCGCCCGTACGCAGTCTACGCGGTCGGCGCAAGCTCTCCCGCGTTAGGGCGCGAGGAGGTAGGCTCGACCTTCTCGAGGGTCCCGCTGAACGCGTGAAGCAGGGCCACGAGCTGCGGATGCTGTCGGGCTTCTGTGTAGAGGCGCGCGCGATGGTCGGCCTCCCGTCTATGTTGCAGCTGTGCGACGCTTGGAAGCTGCGCCTGGGATGCCGCTGTATCGACCCAGGAGAGCTCGAAGGCCCCGCCGAGATGACGCGAGAGGAGTTCCTGCAACCGCGCCGACGCGTCCGAGCCCGGGCGGAGTTGCTGGCGCGTGAAGGACTCACACGGGCACGCGAGACGGAGGTGCCCTGTCTCGAGTTGTGCCAACCCCAGCTCGACGAGGATCGCGTAGAGCATCGCGTCCTCATTTTGGACTCGGCCCAAGAAAGCCTCCCAAGCACGGATTGGTTCCAGTTCGCGCCAGTCGAGTCTGTCCCGAGTCGGACCGCGCGGAGGATCCCCGTTTGGAACGGCGGGCGGTGGCACCCGGTGCTCCGTATCATCGACCACTGCGATTGTTCGAGGCTTGGTCGATGTAGCAGGCGACGGCCGCGTCGTCGGGGTCAGTGGTGGGGCATTGCCGGCTTCGTCGGACTCCGGCGAGGCGCCGTTCGGAGCGGGCGGATTCAGCATGTTCCACAGCTCGTTCGTCAGCTCCGGATCCGCCGGCGGTGTCGCCGTGTCCGGGGCCGGTGTCGGTTCGGCTGTGGGGGTGGAGGCTGTAGGGCTGAAGGCTGTGGGCGCGACGGGTCCGGAAGTGGAGGTTGTGGAGGCGACGGTTTCGGACCCGCCGGTCGTGGCAACCCTCGAAAGAGGGGACTCAGCAGGAGCGAGTTCGGAAGTCGCGTTGTTGGAAGGCGTGGAGTTGGAAGGCGAGGCGTCGGTAGCGGGGGCGTTGGAAGCGCTCTGCCCCCCCGCACGCAGTTCGTCGATGAGTTCGCCGATCGGTGTGAGCGGTTCGGCGTACACGAGGTCGAGCAAGCCCATTTCGAGAGCGAGACGCGGCGCCCGGCTGTCGTCAAGGCGGTCGACGGTGTGTGAGAAGCGGTCGAAGTGTTGAGAAACCGTGATTGTCTCGACCGATTGGGCCTGTGCACGAAGGCACGTTCGCAGCGATTCGCCCATACTGAGGAGCACCTCCGCGTCCCCGCAGGCCTTGAGGACCGCGAGGTCGCGGAAGTGTTGCAGAATCGCAACGGCGAGTCGTGGCAGGTTGTGGGCCTGTTCGCACAGGGACGCAAACCGGGTGAGGGTTGCCTGCGCATCACGCTTGAACACCGCTGCCACCAGCTCCGCCACCATGAAGCGGTCTGCTTGGCCAAGGATCGTACGGACCTCCGATGTAGTGATGTGTTCGGGCTGATCTGCAAAGGCGATGACCTTGTCGAGCAGGGTCAGCGAATCGCGGATGGAGTTTTCAGCACATCGCGCCAGGATCTCCAAGCCGTCGTCTTCCACCATCACATTTTCGCAAGCGAGAATGTGTTTGAGGTGGGCGGTCAGTGTGGCGTCGCTGGCGGGACGAAAGTCTAGCCGCGAGACCCGTGACATGATGGTTGGCAGGACTTTGTGGGGGTCCGTGGTGGCGAACAAGAACGTGACGTGGGGCGGCGGCTCCTCGAGCGTCTTCAGGAGCGCGTTGAATGCAGATGCGGTGAGCATGTGCACCTCGTCGATGATGTAAATCTTGCGCCGAGCACTTTGCGGAAGGTAATGAACCTTCTCGCGTAGGGATCGGACATCGTCGACCGAGTTGTTGCTCGCCCCATCGATTTCCACCACATCGACAGAATTCCCGGTAGCGACCGCTTCACACTGAGCACAGGTTCCGCAAGGTGTAGGGGTCGGCCCTTCCTCGCACACCAAGCATTTGGCCAGGATGCGAGCTGCCGTTGTTTTGCCTAGTCCTCGAACGCCACAAAACAGGTATGCGTGGTGCACCCGATCGTGCGCGATCGCATTCGCCAGTGTTCGCGTGACATGCTCTTGCCCCACCATGTCGGCGAAGCTTTGGGGCCGATACTTGCGGGCCAATACAAGGTATGCCACGGCTGGCAACCTAACACGTGCGCAACCGCTCGGTCACCGTGGCGGCTGACGCGGGCTCCTACGGCGTGATGCCGGTAGCGGTCGACTCGTACGGAGGGCGCGACTTGACGTGGCCGTGTCAAGTTGGCGGCCCCACCTACATCCCGGAGACCCCACTGTGTATGTCGGCCAGGGGCAGTTCGCCAGTAGCTAGAACGTAAAGTGCTGAGAGAGGATGTCTTCGCCGTGGTCCGCGACTTTGGGCGGTACGTGCCGGGGAATGACAACTGTGGGGATGGGCACGCCGGCCGCGTCGAGACGCTCGGCGATGATCTCTTCCAGATACCCGCTGACGCTCAGCCCTTCGGCGTCGCAAAAATTCTTGAGGCGCTGGTAGGTGACGCCGCGTACCGAGATGCTCCTGCGCGTTTGTCGTTTTGCCATTTCGTGGATCACTCTCCTGTTAGCGAATCGATACTCTCCCAGTAGGCTAGGTAGATCGCGCACGCAAGCGGCATTCCACTACATATTGTGGGGCGCCAGTCACGGCCACACTATATCCTGTGGACAAATCGATCTAACCGATCGAAATTCTTGCGGAAAAAGCATCGGCTCGGTTTCAGCCTTCGCAGTCGCGCGCCATATCCGCGCCGCTATTTTCTCCCCGATGGCGGAGAAATGGCAGATCTCCGGGATCTCTTCCCGGAAGTCACGCTTGACCCGCGGTGTGCGGCAGTCACGTTCGACCCCGGCTGAGCGAAAATCACGCTCGACTTGCGGTGAGCGAAGGGCACCCTCCGCTGTAGGGGATCGCTTCCTTCGCGTGGATCATCGGCTTCGTTCCGCAGTCGTTGAGGGTGTCGTGCTCAGGCTGGCGTCCTCGTGGCACGCGTGTAAAAGGGGAACATGCACGACCGACGCTGGCCAACCTACGCAAACCGCGAAGTGATGCTTGAAGGTGCCGCAGACGAGGACCCTCGGGGCAGCTTGCGGGTACGCGATGGCGAAGGTCGCGTCTTTCTCGACGCGATTGGCGGCATCGGCTGCACGCCGCTGGGGCATGCCCACCCGGCTTGGCGTGCGGCCGTAGATCGCCAGCTCGGGCGCCTCGTCAGCGTGGCGAATACATTTTGGACCCAACCACAGCAGCAACTAGCGACGCGGCTGACCGACTTGTTTTGTGTGCCCCATGCCCGCGTGTTCTTCTGTAACTCTGGCACGGAGGCTACGGAGGCCGCGATCAAACTGGTTCTACGCGCCACAGGGCGCGACACGATCATTGCGTTCGACGGCGCCTTCCACGGTCGTTCACTGGGTGCCGTCAGTCTGACGGCAAACCCGCACTATCGGGCCCCGTATGTGACGACGCCCGAAGACGGCGAAGCGTCCCGTTTTGCTAGCGCGCGTGTCCTCCGGCTACCATTTGACGACGTCGACGCACTACGAGACGCGTTTCGCCGTCATGGCCCGAGCATCGCGGCGGTCTTCGTGGAACCCGTGCAGGGCGAGAGCGGCATCTTTCCGTGCAGCCGTGCGTTCTTGTGCGAGGCGCGGGAGCAGTGCGACCGACACGGCTCCCTGCTCGGCCTCGACGAGATTCAGTCCGGGTCCGGGCGGACGGGCCGTTGGTCGGCATGGCAGAGTATCGTGGGTGATGAGATACAGCCCGATCTCCTCTGGCTGGCCAAGGCACTCGGTGGTGGTTTCCCCATCGGCGCGTGTCTCGCTACCGAGTCGCTCGCGGAGCATATGAGCCCAGGCAGTCATGGGAGCACGTTCGGCGGCAATCCCGTGGCGTGCGCCGCCGGGGTGGCGACGCTGCGAATCATGGAAGAAGAGGGACTACTGGAGTGCGCGGCGGCACAGCTCCCCGCACTCCGGGCCCTCGCCGAGGCCACCCCCCTAGCCGGCGTGGCTGAGATCCGCGGTGTCGGTGCCATGATCGGCATTCAAATCGGGCAGCGTAGCGAGAAGGCCGGCAACCAAGTGGCCAGGCATCTCGCCGAGTCTGGCATCCTCGTCACGGTGTGCGGTGGTCACACCATCCGTTTGCTGTTCCCGTATCGGGTCGGCCATGCCGAACTGGAGACGGTGTGGCAGGCGATCGGTGCAGCCCTAGTCACACGGGGGTAACCGCACATTGAGACTCGGGTCGACGCTCGAAGTGAGCAGCGTGGCGAGTAAGCCCATGTTGGAGCGTTTGCCTGTTCCTAGCTTTCTGAGCCAGCGTTCGACGGTTCGCCTCCGCTCCTGGCTTCCGTCTCCTGGGAGCGTTCTCCCACGGTGTGACGAGGGGCGTTTCCCGGCGGCGCGGGTCTCGGGACGCCTTGCGTCGGCGAAACCCTGCGCCGAATCAGTGGTTCCAGGTAGAGTGCGCGCCGCTTGTCCCTCCCCCGCCACTGCACTCGTGCCACGCGTCCCCAGGCACCTCCGCGTTGTCTGCGATTGTCGCGTGCGATCGAGATGGAACGTCCGTTGAGGACCTTCGCGTGAACCTGACGGATCTCCCCGACAACCCGCCGAGTCTTCTGCGGTTACGCCCCGAGCTGCCCCTGATCCGCAGGGTGTTGTACCTGGGGACGTTCGTGATGTTGGCGATGGTGACCCAGTTCTTGGTCAACGCTGCGGACAACATGATGGTGGGTCGCCTGGAGGCCGCGGAGGCAACCGCTTCGCAAGCGGCGCTCGGCCTAGGCATGCCGTTGTTTTGGGCGATCGGGGGCTTTTTCTCTGCGATAAGCTTCGGGACGCAGGCGATGACGGCTCGTCGGTACGCCGAGGGACGAAGCATTCGTGCTGGGCAGGTGTTGTTCAACAGTATTTGTGTGGCGATCTGTGCCGGTCTCCTGGGCAGCGTGATCGGCTACTTCGTCACACCGAGTGCTGTGGATTTCCTAGCGGAGGCGAGCACGCGGCAGCGCGAGCTGGCGACGAACTACACGCAGATTCGCTCGTTGGGTATCGCGAGTCTGGTGTTGACGTTCAGCTACAAATCGTTTTTCGATGGAATTGGGCGCACCTACGTGCACTTGGTCGCGGCGCTGTCGATGAACGCGATGAACATCGGTCTCAACTACATCCTTATCTACGGTTCTCCGGCGTGGGGCGTGCCTCAGCTGGGTCTTGAGGGGGCGGCGCTCGCTTCGACGATCAGCACCTATTTCGGCGCGGGAATCATGATCGCGGTCAGCTTCCGACGAAAATATCGGCGGCGCTTCTTGTTCTATCGCCTGCAGCATTTTGACACATCGGTGATACGCACCATCGTGCGGCTGATGCTTCCGTCGGGTTCGGCCAGCGTGATCTTGATGACCGGTTTCCTGCTGTTCATGAAGATTGTCGGCAAACTCGACGCGGCGGCCGGAGCCGACACCAACACCTTCTCGGCGGCAACGGCGGCGATCATGACGACTGCGGCCTTGTGTTTCATGCCCTTGCTGGCGTTCGGTACAGCGACAGCGACGGCGGTCAGTCAGAGTCTCGGGGCGGGGAAACCAAACCTCGCTGCACGTTACGGCTGGGAGTCAGTACGGCTTGGCCTGCTAGGGATCGTCGCGGTCGGCGCGGTGTTTTGGATCTTCCCCGGGGAAATCATCTCGGTGTGGGCGCCGATGGATCCCGCGGTCGCCGAAGCCGGCGCGAGCTCGTTGAGGCTGGTCGCCACATGTCTGCCGATGATGGTGGTGGGTCTCATCTTGTCCCAAGCGCTGTACGGAGCTGGCGCGAATCTCTACGTGATGGTCGCCGAGGGTTTCCTGCACGTCGGCGTGCTCGTGCCGCTCAGCTGGCTTTTGGGCCTGCACCTAGGGTATGGCATGGAAGGGGTGTGGATGGCGGCCGTGATCTACGTCAACTGTTTGGGGATTGCCATGGGGGCTAAGTTCTTGCGGAGGGGTTGGCGCACCATACGCATTTGAAGGCCGCGCCAACCCTGTAACTTTGACTATAGTTCGAGCATGCGTCGTATGATCCGGTTGCTGCCCTTGTCTTTTACGCTGATGCCATCAGTTGCTGTTGCGAGTCCGTTCGGTCTCGGTGCCGGCGTGGAGGCTCGTTTCGGTGGTGCCGAGCCCGGCAGCATGCCCGTGGACGAACCCGAAGGACCCGAGCCGGATGCGCTGGACTCGGTCGACGATGCGGGCGCCGCTCCGCAGCAATCAGCGGTGGATGGGGCAGAAACCGAGGCGCGAAGTGTAGACGCAGCTCCGCAACGCTTGTCGCCAGGGCTCTACAACGCCCACGGTATCGGCGTACGTATGGGCCTGACGGTTGTGCCGACGTGGATTCTCAACAAGTTCTTGTCATCTCATACCAACGCCTTGTGCCGCGGGGACAGCGTTGGCTCATTTGCAGCATCTCGTGGGCTGACCAAGCAGGACGGGTGCAACTTCTACGTCGGCGGTGAATATGTCTACCGCAAATCACGACTCTTCGACATCGTTGCCACCGCCGGCTACCAGCGCGCGAGGTTGCCAGATGGTCTGTGGCTGGATAAGGACGAGTGGGGGGACTCGTGCGAGCGGCACGACGGAGAGGAATGCAATCTGGCGGCCGCGGACTATACGGAGATCGATATGGGGTTTGTGTTCTTGCAGGCCGATTTCATCGGTCGGGTCCCGATCGTCCGCACGCCAGATATCGAGCTCTCGTTGGGCGGTGGCGGCGGCATCGGGCTTGGGATCGTCGTGGGGGATGGCGTGCACCAGACGCCGTTGGGCCTGCAGGTCTCGGAACAGGCCAGTTGCCAGACGTTGAACGACCTCGGCGATTTTACCAAGTGTACGCCCCACTACTACGACGACCCAGACGTCGACCAAGATGGTGACGGCAACGCTGCGAATGACGGATGGCCTCAGGACGACGAGACGCAGGGCGAAGGCTTGTTCGCTGACTGCAGCGTGGACGACTGTAGTACCGCCGACCTCGAGGCGTTTGGTAGCCGGATCGAGCAGGAGGACGTGCCGCCCGTCGTGCCGGTGATCAACTTGCTCGTGAGCGCACGGGCGATCGTAAAGGACTCGCTGGGGATCGTGCTCACGGGTGGTTTCAACACCGGATTCTACTTCGGCGGGAGCGTGCAATACTTCTTTGGAGGGGGCGGCAAGTAGAGCGCGGGTGGCAACCGGTGGACGCGGGCCCGGGCACGAGTCCGCTCAAGCGCTCCATCGGGGCTCGTCACGCCGGGTTTCGCGATCCACGCAAACCCCACACGAAAGTGCCCCGGGCACCCGCGTCGCCGTTACCGTTGCTACCTTCCGGTCCTGGCGGAGTTGGCGGAGACGACGTCGCCCGAGGCATAAGGGCCGGCTTCTGGCCGGCAAGCGTGATTGGAGGACTCGTGGTGGCGGAGAGGGTGGGATTCGAACCCACGGTGGGTTGCCCCACACATGATTTCCAGTCATGCACCTTAGGCCGCTCGGACACCTCTCCAGGTGAGCTGGCCGCAAGTTACGGCGTTCAAGGGCAAAATATGCCCAACTGGCGGAGAGGGAGGGATTCGAACCCTCGGTGACTTGCGCCACACCAGATTTCGAGTCTGGCACCTTCGACCACTCGGACACCTCTCCAAATGAGCGGGCGCGGACCATACCAGGTTTCGCCGGGCGTGGTAGTGGGGTCGGTTCGTGGAGACGCGCCGTTTGCTCGTCACGCGGTGTGCACGCCCACTTGGGCGCGTGACCTCGGGCGCGGGACCGGGGTCGCGCGCCCAAGTGGGTGAAATCGCACTTGCCGTATTCGACTGCGGTTGGACGTGACACGCGCGAGGTGATCCGCGCCAGCACCCTCACCCTCTCCCTATGCGGGGCGCCCACGGGCGAGGGTCTCGGCGGCGAGATAGAGTAGCGAAGTAGCCCATGCCCTACGTCGAGTATGCCTGCGAAGGTCGCCTGCTCTTTCGTACCGAAACCACGGAAGCCGGGCAGTTTGTGCCCAGGATTCATGAGATCGTGGTGATCGACGAGGAACCCTATCAGGTCGTGGACGTGGAGTACTGGGCGCGCCGTCTCGGCTCCGCTGATCGCCGTCTAGTTTGGCCAACAGTGTATGTGATTCCTGTGAAGGCAGAGGACTGGGAGCGTAGACTCGAGCGGCGACGAATCAGCGAGAAGGGGGCCCGCGCCCCCTTCCGGTATTGAGCCTGGGCGTGGACCCTGCGACGCCCGAGAACACGATCCCTCCATGTTACGCTCCCATCGGCTACGCGCCCTATTACCCGAGCCCGAGCGGTTGCGCCTCGACGCGTACACCGAAGCCGGCGAGAGCTCGGCGTCTGCAGTCTTTCGTGGCGATGCCGAGGGCATCGCCGCGGCGTACGCCGTCGGCTACTGGCTTCACGAGCACTATTTCCGCGTCCGCTCCACGGGACATGAGCACTTGCGGCTCGGTGGCGCCGCGGTGCTGGTCGCCAACCACAGCGGTGTGTTGCCGTTTGACGCCGTCATGCTGTGCACAGACGTATTTCGCTACACCGATCCGCCGCGCCTCGTGCACTACATGGTGGACTACTTCGCGTTTCGGATCCCGTTCATCGGCACGTTCTTCCGCGCGCTCGGGCAGGTACCCGGCACGCGCCGGAATTTCGACGGAATGGTAGGTGATGGCCATTTCGTCGGCGTATTCCCAGAGGGCGCGAAGGCGTTGGGTAAGCCCGCGCGCGAGCGATATACTTTGTACCCGTTCACCCGCGGGCACGCCGAACTTGCGGCTCGTCACGCAGTCCCCGTCATTCCCGCGGGTATCGTGGGGGCCGAGGAGCAGCAGACCATGGTCGCCGACTTTCGACCACTCGCGCGCGCGTTGCGGCTACCCTACTTCCCCATCACCACCACCTTTCCGGTCCTCGGTCCATTGGGACTATTGCCGAAGCCGGTGCGCTATTATGTGCAGTATGGGACGCCGATCGAGGTGGACCCGCTGGCAGCGACCAACATGGAGACCCGCGTGCGGGAGGTCGAGCGAATCCGGCAGGCTGTCCGGAACCAGGTCCAACGCGGTCTTGCGTGGCGCAGAGATGAGCGGGGATCGAGGTGAGTGAACGAGAGGTTGGGGTGCTTCGTCCGGGGCCGAGGCGAGTCTTGCTGACGGGCGCCCATCGGCGGGTGGCTGCGGCGGTCATCGAACGCTTACTTGATGACGCGAGCGTCGAGCTGGTCCTCGGAGTGTCCTACGGTGTCGCGCCGCCGTGGCTCGTGGGGTACGATCCGCGCCGTTTTAAGTACATCTCCGCTGATCTGAGCCATCGCCGCGCGGTCGAGAATCTATTTCTTCTCGAAGATGTGCGCGAGCGTGCACTGGATACGGTCGTGCATCTGGCTCTCGAGACGGATCCCGACGGTTACAGTCGAGCTCGGCACGAGTTCAACGTGAGCTCCACGCGACATACTTTGGGCGTGGCGCGTGCGAGCGGCGTGCGCAAATTCGTTTTTTTATCGAGCGATGCGGTGTACAAACTCGGTCCTCGGACCGACGCGAAGGTGAACGAGGACGCCGAGCTCAATCTCGATGCCCGGACCCATACCGTTGTGCGGGATACGATCGACGCCGAGTTCCTGTGTCGCGCCAAGATGGATGATCCCGACTGCGATATCATGGTTCTGCGGCATAGCGGGATCATCGGTGGCGGTGTTGTATCGGGTATCAACTTGCTCTTGGAGAGCGAGCCACCCGTGCTCCCAATAGGCTTCGATCCCCTCCTGAATCCGTGCAGCAAGGATCAACTCGCGTCTGACGTGCACAGCGCTGTAGTTCGGCATGGCAAGGGCGTGTTCAACGTTGCCGGCCAGGAGGTGCTGACGTTGTCCAGACTACTCGAGAGGCGCGGCATCATTCCCCGGCGTGTGCCGGGGCCGATCCTGAGGATGGTCAACCGCGTCCAACGCTACACGGGGCACACCCGTTACCATGCAGAGTTTCACCCGGGTCGGCTACACTACAACCTTGTTCTCGATGACTCGCGGTTCCGCGAGCGGTTCCCAAACGTGGAATTCCAGCCCGGCAAGGAGGGCCCATTGACTCCCTCGCGAACCACAACCTAGCCGCGGAAATCTAGTCGCGGAAATCTAGCCGCGGAAATCTAGCCGCGGAAATCTAGCCGCGGAAATCATCCTTCGCGCGCCGGAGCTCGCCGAGATGCGTCGCGTCTCGAGCGCGAACGAAGGGGTTGGTCGCCTTCTCTTCAGCCACTGTGGTGGGTGTCGTGCAGGTCGGCAGCGTCGCCAGGCGATCGGCGACGGCGGTGTTCTCGAGTTCGATGGTTTGGGCGAAGCGTAGGTTTTGCGCGGTGTATTCGTGGCCGAACCAGAGGCGCGTTTCGGGGCTGAGCTCGGTCAATGCTTGGAGACTCGTGTGCATCTGACTCGTACTACCTTCGAAGAGTCGGCCGCATCCGCCTGCGAACAGCGTGTCTCCGGTGAACACGTGTTCGTGCACGCCGTCGCTGATGCGCCACGCCACCGCACCGAGTGTGTGGCCGGGGATCCAACGAGCGAATACTGCTTCGCCGGCTATCCGCAGTTGTGTTTCGACATATGCGTCGACCGGTGCCGAGATGGGAACGGTGAGTCCTGAGATCCGGTCGACGTCATGCACGTGGGCCGCCACCCACGGCACCTCCCCCCCCGCCCGAGTTGCGCGCGCGATGAGTGCCGGTATCCCGTCGACATGGTCCGGGTGGTGGTGCGTCGCCAGGATGCCACGCAGGCGCAGAGCTCGTCTGTCCAACGTGGCCAGCACCGGCTCAGCCTCGGACGGATCGACCACCCACGCGTCATGGTCGGGGCCTACGATAACGTAGGCATAGTTATCGCTGAGGCAAGGGATGGGGCTGACGGCGAAATGGAGCACGTCGTCAGAATACCCGCTTATCCGCAGCGACGCTGCTCCCACGGGCAGACCCTGATCGTCGTGGACCCGTCGGAGGAGACCCGGTCAGGCCGTCGGCGACAGCTCGAGCTCGCTCGTTCGTGGGTCTCAGGGACGACGCCGGTTGGGTTTGCTGGAGCGGCTGGGTCGGCTCGAGCGTGGCGACGGCGACGGTCGTCGGGAGTTCGTGCTTCGTGCCCGCGGGGCGCGACTCGGAGAGCGTGAGGGTCGTGAGGTGGGCTGTGTGTCACGTTTCGTCGGTGACGAACGAGGCGGGCGAGTCGCGGGCCGAGACTTCGGCCGCGCCCGCTTCGATGACGAGCGGGGATGCGGTGTGTTTGGCTGTCTCGAGCCCGCCTTCGGGCTTCGGTGACGGGGCATCTTCGATGGGGCTTTGGACGATGTCTTCCCGGGCCGGTTCGGCGCCGGATCGTACGTGGGCCTCGTTCGTGGCGATCGCTGGCCCTTCGCAGACGCGGATTGGGGCCCCGGTGGCGCGAAGGTGGCTTTTGCCGGCTTCTTCGTCTGCTTCTTCGCCAGGTTGGACATGTGCGGCCGTCCCCCGGCGGGGCGAACTGGGCGGTTCGAAGCGCCACTCGCTTGGGTCGAGTCGACCGGGCGGAAACCGGCCTTTCCGACCCTCGATGGTTTGCTTTGGGGCGACGGAATGGGTCTCAATGTCGCGGTTGCGCTGTGCGGACCCTTTGCAGCCGGCACGCTGAGCTTGGGGGATGCCCCCACTTTCGGTACGAATTTCGCGTTCGTTGGCCCTGGGTGTTTCTGCTCTGGGCGAACCGTAGCGAATTTCTTCGCGTTTCCCAGTGAGCCTCCCGGGTGGGGTCGCCCGGGATGCACCGGGCGCTGATAATAGGGGGGAGCGACGCCGTGTGCGTGAAAACCGTAGGTGTCTACGCCGCCCCAGTACCATCCAGGTCCGTAGTAACCCACGCCCCAGCTGTACGCGATCCACGGGTAGTGATGGTTCCAGACGTGGACAAGGGGCACGGGTGGGCCCCAGTACATGCACCACCCATACTGGTGATCGCTCCAGAAGATGAAATTGCCGTGCACGTTGTAGTACCAGTGACCGGCCCACCATACCCGCGGGTATGTCTCCACGCGCTCCACATAGGTGTGCACATAGGTGACCACTTCGACGCGTGTGCCATCTGATAGGCTCTGAAAGCCCACGAGGTCCGGGAGCTCTTCCGTCGCGCCGGTTTGGCGCTCCATTGTGATCTCAACAGGTTCGTAGCGCCCATCGAGAGTCGTGCCCGGTCCGGCGCTGTTCGGGTCGGTATGAATGTCGGCTCTCGTGTGGACGGGATGCGCGGCCGGCTGTGGCGTCTGGCCGGGCATGCGAGTCCGATTGCAGCCGGTGAAAACGACGGCGAGCAACGAGAGCAGGATCGGAACGGAGCGATGGAGCGGCATCATCGGTGCTTTCTCAGCGCGAGAGGTCGCCGGGCCATGCGCTCGCGCTGCGGAGCGTCGTGCGACGCTTCATGTAAGTGTTTCGGACCCGGCCGCGGTACGCAAGCGGAGCGGCGAGGGGCGAGCGGTCGCGCCTCGCCGCAAGAGGCGGAGGTTCGCTTGTGCACCCGTACCGGCTCGCGGCTCCCGTGGCTCCGGCGCCGCGAGATGGGCGGCTTTTCTTGGGGGGAGAGCAAGGAACGACCATCGACACTGTCGTGAGCTTACGGCGATGAGACCGGCTTTATTCAGCCGTTGCTCGTGTCTGTAGCGGAGCGCTTTTTCCCAACGTTGCAGCCGGGCGCGCAATGGGCGGGCTCGGCGGGCGGTGATTTGACGCCCGAACCGGGCTAAACTACGGTGAAAGCGCCATGTCCGATTCACCTCAGATCCACATGTTGCATTTCGTCCATGGCGAGTACCGGGATCGAGAATTCCCCCTGGCGCCGGACTCGAGCCACGTGGTGGGTCGAAGCAATGACACAGATCTCTCACTGGAGGATGATACTGTGTCGCGCCGGCACGCCCGCTTCTACCATCAGCGCGGATGTTTGTGGGTGGCGGACCTGGGTTCCCGCAACGGGACCACAGTGAACGGAGCACTCGTCGTACGGCGTCGTCTCCGGCTCGGTGACCGGGTGGCGGTGGGCACGAGTCTCATGTGTGTCGGGCTCGCGGATCCATCCAGATTTTTGGCGGATGCGTCGTCGGCTAGCGACGATGGAGCCCGTGCGCGCTCCATGACCGGTGACATTGAGGAGATCCATCTTTCGGTGGTGCTGCAATGGCTGGCCACGAGCCGAAAGACTGGCGTGTTGCATGTGCGCGGTACGGATCATGGGACGTTGCACTTGGTCGGAGGTGAACTCTACACGGCCAAGATCGATCGTTCCCCAGGTTTGATCGCTGAGAAGGCACTGTTTCGCATTCTCGCGTGGGAGCGTGGGAGCTTCGAGCTTGCAAGCGCTCCCGACGAGCCTCCGCATCGCGACATCAGCATGGTACTGGAGCATATCTTGATGGAGGCCGCGCGGCGGCAGGATGAGCTCACCCATCTCCGGGGTGACAGTCGTTTGCCACAGCAACGGGTGGATGTCGTACTTCCGGCGCCAAAGCCATGGCGAGATTTGAAGCCG
Organism: Nannocystaceae bacterium; assembly: GCA_036479215.1. GTDB lineage: Bacteria > Myxococcota_A > Polyangia > Nannocystales > Nannocystaceae > FL481. The sequence goes on from JAZGFE010000041.1 coordinate 121,027, forward strand.
GTGGCGCTCGACATCCTGCAAGCGTTTCTGGACGGGAGCAGCTGGCCCGACATCCTAGATGGCAGTGAGGTCAGCGACCTTGAGCTGACTCGAGAGGTCCTCGCGCTCAAGCGCGACGGCATGATTTCGTACTGACGTCAGAATGTGGGGATGGCCGGTCCTGGCCCAGGCATCTGTGCCGAGGTGGGGCTCGGGTCGATCCCGTCGTGGAAGCCGCGTAGGGCGGTGTAGAAGCGAGGGCCAACGACTAGGGAGGAGTGCCCACCGGGAATGATGACGTAATCGCGATCCGGCACCTCCGCGAGTCGCGGCCCGAGGGGACACAAAGCATCTCGACTGGCGTAAATCTGCCTGACTCGTACCCTCTCCGGAAGGGAGGCCGTGAGCAAGTCTTCGAGGAATCGCGAGCTCGGGACGACCTGCCACACCGAGGAACTGACGGCGCCGAGGGCTGCGATGCCGGCGAGGCCCATCCAGGTGCCGCGCACGGGTGTCCCCAGCAGCGCCAAACTGCGACAATAACGGCCTGCGTCCAGGAACTTGAGCGCGTGTAAACCGACAAGCCCACCCATGCTGAAGCCCACGAGGTCGACTCGGTCGCACTCTAGTTGCTCTCGGATCTTGCGAACCTGTTGGACGAGTCCTTGGGCCGAACGACGCAGGCACGCCAGTTGAAAGCGACCGTAGCCGTAGGAGAACACGGCCCGGCCGTCCGCACGGAAACGTCGGGCCATGGGCTCCATCGTGCCGCGGGTCCCCAAGAAGCCGTGCACCAACACGACCGGCGGCGCGGCGGGGTCCACTCGCGTCACGTCGCCTGTGATCCCGTTGCCCAACACGAGATGGCGCGTGTACTCGTAGGTGTCTGTCACGAGGTGACCGGTGAGTGCGACTCGGTGGCGTAGACGACGCAGCATAGGCTCCCACTAGATAGGTTAGTCACACGATGTTCCATCGGGAAGGTGCTGCGCTCCGATCCCACCCATCCGCGCGCTATTGGGCCGCCGCGGTGGTGAAACCGGACCGCGGCGCGGGGGCGGGGCGAGCGCGGGGCGATGCTTGCAGTCCGGTTGCGCCCGTCGGGGAACGACGCTTTTCCTGGTGAGCGATTCACGTGTCACCCTTCCTTCGGCGTGGCGGTAGCGGCTTTTGGGATGGCGGTGCCGGACGATCCTCTATCTGCGGCCGGTCGTGTTTCCAGAGCCGGCGCGTCGCCAGCCGGCAGCATATTGCGGAAGGGATCGGAGGCGTCGCTGGAGGTGAGTGCGCGGGCGCGCGACTGTGCTTCGCTAGCGAGTCGAGTGCCGGGGAATGCCTTGAGCGTATCTCCGTACTGGCTGGCGGCGAGCTGTCGCTCGCCCATGGCCTCGTAGCTTTGGCCAAGATGGAACAGGTACGCGACTCGGACGGGATCCCGCGTCATTGCGGCCAGGCCTTCCTCGAGGGCTTGTGATGCTTCCCGTGCCCGTCCCATTCGGGCGAGACACAGACCTTCGAGTGCACGCCACCGCATTGCCGAACGGGGCTCGGATCCTCTCTGCCGCTGGATGGCCGTCAAGGTGTCCGTATCGGGTGTGGAACTCAGGACGTTGAGCTCCGTGATCCGAAGATCGACAGCACGGGCTAGGTCGATAGGGAGGCCAGTCTTGTCCCCGACATAGAGCTCGCGAGCCTCATCGAATCGCCACTCTGCCACCAGCAGGGCGCCCAGCTCGAGCCGCGAGAGCCATTGCCGTTCGCCGCTTACGGCTTCGCCACTTTGAGCCAGCGCGAGTTGCCGTCGCAATGTGTGCTCCATCTCCCGATGATCGCCGTTGGCAATGGCGAGGCGTAGCGCCTCGGCCTCGTACAAGGCTCGATGCTGGCGTTCGCGGGTGAGCAGCCATGCCCCGATTCCAGTGCCGATACCCAGCGACAACAGGCCCGCAACTTCACCTCCGCAGCCCGGGGTCACCATCGTGCAGACGACGCAGGACGTCCATCTTAGAGCCTCTATCCAAATGATGGGTGGGCCCCCCCGATGCAGTGGCGCGTAGCAAGCCAGGCGGTGGGCGGTGGGCGGCGGCATGCGGAGCCGCGAGAGCGCGGGGGAACGAGGCACCGGCAGAGTCTAGCAGCACCGACGAGCTACGGACTCCCGGCGAGTTCCACCGCTTCCCCAATAGGGACCGACGGGGCAGTATACGCGCCATGTTCACGCCGAAGGACTTCAAGACCATCACATTCGATTGCTATGGGACCTTGATCGACTGGGAGACGGGCATTCTCGCAGGGGTGATCCCCATGTTGGCTCGGCACGGTATTTCGCTCCCCGCGACGGAAATCCTGCGTGCCTATGCGCGGGCCGAGAGCGCCGTCGAGGCGGGTCCCGATGTTCTCTACCGGGAGGTTCTACGTCGCACCCTGGTGGGCATGAGTGTGGATCTCGGGTTCGCACCGTCGAGCGCTGACTGCGAGGTGCTGGCGCGGGCGTTGCCGTCTTGGGCGCCATTTTCGGACACGTGTGGGGTGTTGCGACGTTTGACTGGACGCTATCGCCTCGGACTGATCTCGAATATTGATGAGGATCTCCTGTACACGACGCGGCGCGCACTGGGCGTGGAATTCGATTTGGTGGTGACGGCCGAGCGTGCACGTGCCTACAAGCCGGCAATACGGCCCTTTGAGATGGCGCTGGCCGAGATGGGGGGATCGTCGGCGCAGTGGCTCCACGTCGCGCAGAGTCGTTTCCACGATATTGAGCCGGCGTTGCGGATGGGGCTTTCATGCGTGCATGTCCAGCGTTCGAGTGGAGGCGAGTCGGGCAGAGTGGTGCCCGAGTGCACCGCGGAGGCCACGCGGAGCGTGGACACGCTCGCGGAGCTGGCCGACTTGCTTGGCGTGTAGGCTTGGCGCGCAGGCTTGGCATGTAGGCTTGGCTCTAGGCCTGGAGCTAGCGCTTTGCACCTGTCTGTCGGCGCGAGCGCGATCGCGAGAGGAAGCGACGGGCGCCAACGCGAAGCCGCCTACCCTGGCGTGATGTGAAACCAGGAGCCACCGAACGCTGGCATGAGCACATGAGATTGCTCGCCGCCCGGCGATGTCCCAATCCGAACGCGTGTCCCAGTTCATGCACCAGTGTGGTCAGCGGGGCGTCGTGAGCGACAACGAGGTATTCGCGCTGGCGTGTGCGCTTGCGGAAGCCGAAGTAGCGCCAGTGGATCCCGCTCACCCGTGTATTTCGGACGCTATTGTCGTCTAGCGCCACGCGTTCGACCCAAAATACGTGTACGGATCCGTCGGGGGTGGCCATGTCCGCGAGGCGCAGTCTGTGACCCGCACCTGTGACCTGGCTGTAGCCCTCGCGCAACGGTTCGACAGTACGGATCTCAAGCTCCACGCCCCAACGTCGCAGCTCGGCGTTGGCTCGAGCGATGGAATCTCGCACCCGCCGCTGGGACACTACCGGCATGCGGCGACTCGTAGCGACATGTATGGTGATAGGCACGACGATCATGTCGTGCGCTCGTATCGTGGAGATCTCGCGGTGGGCCGGGCGGGATGCGTGTGCGGCGGGGGTCCACAGTGCTCCCACACCGATCGCCAGCGCGCCAAACAAGCGTGAGAAACGGGCTTTCACGGATCCATCGGGGCAGTGAGACCCCGCGATTAAAGTGTGACCCGTGAAGGCGGTGTTGCAACCAGCGTCAGGGGGATGCGGTATTGCGAGAGGCGCCCGATTCGGAGGGGAGAAGGGTGCTAGAGTTCGGCAATGTTCCAACTTGGCTCGGACGCCGCGAGCAGCAGTCCCCAGTTCGTCCCCGACTCGGATGCGCGGGCGTGGATCGCAGAAGCGTTGGCCACGTGGGCGCACAGCCTCGGTGCCGCCGCGGCTACCCCCGTCCGGGATGTCGAGACCGCCTTGGTGCGCCCGTCTCGGGGGAGCGCCCCCAGTACGTTGGATGGACTGTTTGACCTGATTTGTCGGGTACAGGAGGTCGTGGGTCAAAGAACCGTCGAGTTCTCTCTGCACGAGACCGGCCCAGATGCCCCGGCTTTGCCGGTGGGGTTTGAACCCCTTGGCGAGTCCGTCGGCCATTTCCTCCACACCTATCGCCGCGACGATGAGTACGCGCTGCTGTACGTGCCGGCGATTTTTCGAGTTCCTGAGTTGTTGTTGGCGTCGGTGGCTCGCGAACTAGGTCGTATCGCGGTGGTGCGTGCCGGGGCATGGGACGTACTCGCCAACCACGGCCAGCTCGAGGGAGAAATCGAACTCGCTGCGGTCAGCTTGGGTCTCGGGGTGTGGGTGGCCAACGGCGCCTACGTGTTTGAGCAAAAATGTTGTGGCGGTGGATGTGGTGTGGATCTGAAAGGGGTGCGTACCGGCCTGTCCATGCCGGAGGCTTGTTTCGCCGGAGTTCTCGATACGATGCGGCGCGGTTTGTCACGGCGAGCGTTCGCTAAACATCTCGCGCCCACACAGAAGGCGGCGTTCAAGGCGTCCTGGAAACACGTCGGCCGTGAGCCTCAGCTCTCGCTGGCGGCGATGTCGCAACCTCGCATTTCGGGGGGCAGCGGAGACGACGGTGTGCCGGTATTGGGCGACTAGTGCGACGGCAGCGACGGCTGCGCCCAGGGGAGCCATAGTAGTACGTGATGTGCGTTTTCGTAGGCGACCTCAACGCTGTCTCGTAGGTCGCGGGGGATCGTCTTGGTCAGTCGCGCGCGAGCGGATTGTGCCGTCAGGATCCATACTGCTCGCTCTTCGTTGTGCGACTTGATGATGTACTCCACGAGTTCTTTTTTGCGGGGCCGGACGGACATCCAAATCCGTCCCTTGCTGAAATAGGTTTCGCCGCGGTGGTAGAGCCACCAGCTGACCAAACGGTCGTCTTGGTCGCGGTGATTGAAGTAGTGCCGGAACATGTCGCGTTGCGACCAGCTCCCAGAAGCCTGGGGCAAATAGATATTCAGCACGTAGCCGGTGAACAGTGTGGCCGAGAGAAGCAACGACGCCACACCGGCTCGTCGCTTGTTCCATAGCAAGAGTGCTGCACCGATGGCGGCGGGAAGGCCGATCCAACCCGCAACATCGGTAGCGGGCGCTCCTTTTAGCCATACACCTTTGTAGTAGACGGTTGTGAGGTGGGCGATCCACGCGGGGGTGAGTACAAGCTCTCGAATGACCAGTGAGCCGCTCATGAGACATAGCGCCAAGCCCACGACCTTGCCCGCCCGTGAAAGTACGGGGGCCGGTTCGCCCAGCCAAAGTCCGATCACGACCGCAAGCGGTGGAAGCACGGGCAAGATGTAGTGGTAGTATTTTGTGGCACTGTAGGTGATGGTCAATAGGGTGACGATGAGGCTCAGGGTCGCAAACCGACGCAGCTCCATGCCGCTCGCGTGGACGCTTTTCGCTAGGGTGCCATCCGCCGCGTCGGAGCGAGTGCGGGAGCTTGGGGGCGTCCGTAGCCACCGTGCACAGCGCCACGCCACGAGGGGGAGGAGCGCGGACCACGGGAAGGCCGCCAGACCGAGTGTTCGAAGATAGAACATCGAGGTGCCGACGGCTTGTTTCTGCTCGCCGCTCGAAAACCGAGCGAGGTTGTTGTCGAAGATGAGCTCACGTGCCCAGCGCTCTCCACGATAGATAGACATGGCGTGGTGCCAGGGGAAGCACGACGCTACGAAGAGGAGGCAGCCTATGCCGAGACCTGCGTGGACGAGCCGCCGAGGCCGACCTGCCACCCAGCAATCGAGGAGTATCATCGTGCCCACCAAACCCGGGCCCAAGATGCCCTTACCCATGACCGCCATGCCGCATGCCACGTAGACGATGCCGAGCCACGCCTGGCGGCGAGTCTTCCACCGCGTACTCCAGGTGAGGACCGCAAGTACGATCCCCCAATACGGGAGCAGGTGCCACGCGATTTGCTCGAGTGTCGCAACCGTTGGGACGCCCGGCTTCTCCACGAAGCGAGAGATACGGCGGATCGTATGGTCCGCGAGGACGTGGTGCTGTAGAACACCGAGGGGCACGATCACCGCAAGGAGAAAGAGCACCAGAAACCCTGTGTATGCCCGATCCCAGGGGAGGCTGAACGGTCGGTTCGCACGTCTCCGAAGTGGTCGGTCGGGCTGAAACCACGCCATGGCCCAAGCGCCCCACGCCAACACCACGGGCCCCGCCAAAAACATGTCGGTGAGGGCCTGGCGACTGATGATGGCGAACAGTGGCATGGTAGCGAGCACGCAGGCCGTGAGCCCCGCGCAGCGACCCGAATCTAGACGTCGCACCACGTAGGCCGAAAACGCGATGCAGGAGAAGCCCACCATCATGCTAGGCAGGCGCAACGCGAGCTCGGCCGTGGGAGAGAAAACGAGTTCCGAAGGGTCGCGCGACGTCCCGACCTGAAAGATCTCCAAGCTCAGTGCCATCGCCCAAAACGGGAGGACGTGTTTCGACGCAAACAGCGATTCGTAGTGCTTGTCGGGGCCGTGTCGGCCGGCGGTCCACCAAAGTTCCAGGGGATCGTGGCGGATGGTCATGCGCCGCGCGACTTCGCCGTAGTGTGTCTCCCACGGGTCCCACGCGCCGCACCACGGAATGGAGACGCTGTAGAGTGCCACGAAGAACAGAAAAACCACAGCGGCCCATACCCAGGGTGGAAGGCGCGCGATTCGGTCGAGCAAGGCACGCCCAAGATACCCGGCTGTTGGCGCCGGGCCAAGCAAGCCCGGTGGAAGGGTCGTCGTCGGGCGCTGCGTGTTGTGATCCGGCCGGCGATCGATCTACGCTGATGCGCATGCCGCTACGGCATGACCATGCAAGAGCCTCCCGCCGCTCCTCCCGCTGCTCCTCCCGCTGCTCCTCGCGACGAGTTTGGAGCCGAGTCTCCCGTTGACCCGAAAGCTGCCGATCGTCTCGGGCCAGCGGAGGTGGCGGCCGCGGCTCGGTGCATCCAGGACCGCGTCAGGTACACGCCCGCGTTGCGTTGCCGAGCGTTGGAGGCTGCGGTGGGAGCGGAGCTTTGGCTCAAGCTGGAGAGTCTTCAAAGGATCGGGGCCTTCAAAGCCCGAGGGGCGATGCTCGCCGTGTCGAGATTGGCTGCACCCGCGCGGCAACGCGGGATTGTGACCTACAGCTCGGGGAACCATGGACAGGCGGTGGCCCTGGCCGCTCGGGAGTTTGGTGTCCAGGCCACCGTGTTCATGCCCGAGGACGCACCAGGTATTAAAGTGGACGGCGTTCGTGCGGTCGGCGGGGAGGTCAAGCTTGCGGGTACGACATCGACGCATCGGAGAGCCGCGGCTCTCGAGCATTGCGCAGCAAGTGGTGGTGCAATGGTGTCGCCCTTCGACCATGCTGACATCATTGTCGGTCAGGGGACGGCCACCCAGGAATTTCTCGCGCAGGTGGAAAAGAGCGGCGGGCCGCTCGATGTACTCATTGTACCCGTGGGGGGCGGCGGCGTCATCGCTGGGGCATGTTTGGCGTCGGCGAACCATCCGGTTCGAATCTGCAGCGCCGAGCCTGCAACGTGTGATGCGATGGCCGCGAGTCTCGAGGCTGGGCGGAGGGTGCGGGTCGCACCGGGCGAGACGCTCGCCGACGGTTTGAAGCCTTTGCAAGTGGGGGTGCTCAACTTCGAGATCGCGCGTCGCCGTGTCCAAGCGGCGTTTCGTGTGGACGAGAGTGAGATCGGGCTCGCGTTGGTGACGCTGGCGATACGTGGAAAACTCGTGGTGGAGCCGTCGGCCGCGGTGGGCCTCGCGGTGGCCTTGCGGGGCGCTGCGGCGCTCGCCCACCGCGGTATCGAGCCGCGGAGGATCGGCGTGATGATCACCGGAGGTAATATCGAGCCGGCGCTTTTGAGTCGCCTGATTAGGGACTACGGAGACCATGTGTGACCCCCGTGCCCTAGGCCGCCGGCGCGGCGCTGTTGGTTGGGGCGTCCGCGTCGTCTCGCTGCTGATGCTGGCGTCGGTCAGCACGTTGGGGTTGGCGTGTCCGAGCCCGAAGTCACCCATCGGGACCCATCGGGACCCATCGGTAGCGGCAGCGGCAACGAGCGCATCCGGAGCCCCTCGTCGCGCTGTGGCGAGGGGCGTGTCCGACCCCGAGAACACCGACGCCGAGGCGGCGCATCATGTCGTGTTCGCAGACAGGACTCGCTATGCCTACGTGTTGCTCGTACGAGGGGAGCGCCCGCATGCGCCTACGCGCATGGCCTTGAACCGCTTGGTTCGTTCGCGGCTTCGTTCGCATATCGGGGCTGTTGAAGTACGCGCGCTGCAGACGCTGATCGAACGAGATCCGAAGCATGCCGAGGATGTTGGCCTGCTCACCGGCGATGAGGTGGAGAGACGTCGCTTGCTGGCCATCGATGGGGCGGACCTTTTGGGCCTGCACGTGGAAACGCTGAGGCGCGAGAAATTGGTCGACGCCGCGTTGCTGCGCGATCCCGTGCTGACGCGGGCCTTGACTACGACCGAACGCGCGAGCATCGAGACACGCGTTTGGGCACTGGTTTTTCGTGCCGACTACCGCAACCAGCATGCGGCGCGTGGCCTTCGTTTGCTCCAGACATTGGTGACGATGGTTGCGGAGGAGCGGGACGCGCTGATTTTCGATGTGGATACCCGGGAGACCGTTGGTCCCCGGGTCTTCGGAGAACGTCGTTTTCGGACCACGGTGGCCAACGTGGCCGATCAAATATCGGTCGTTCCATTCCCGGATCCCCGCCACTCGTCGAAGGGGGTGCGTCTGATGACGCGAGGGATGCGGCGATTCGGCGCGGTGGATCTGGAACTCGATGGGCTTCCAGCACAAACCGAAACGTTGCAGCGAGCAACGCATTTGCTCTACGGTCTGGCATTTGTTCTCGTTGCAGAGGCGGACCTCGATCATTCGGGCTATGCGGTCGAGATCGACGATCCGCTCACGGTTCGACATGCGGATGCGGTCGGCGCGTACGGTGCATCCGGCGGACTGCTTCAACGCTGCGCGTCTTGCCCCGGACGCGTCGACCTGCATCTCGTTGAACGCGCCGCGGAGCCCCATGACCCGCCCGGACACGTGGTCGCCCGGATCGTGGCTCCGCGGGCCGTCAGCGACCACCGACCGTACGATCATCCCGCTTGGGTAGCGAGGTCCCTCGTGAGCGTGTTCGGCCCGGAATAGCGATGATGCTCGCTGGCGCCTGTTTGGGTCCGCCTGGGTCCGCCTGGGTCCGCGTGGGTCCGCGTGGGTCTGGTATGATCCGGCCCATGTCCGCCACCTCAACGACGACGTCGTCCGCAGAGCACCGCGCTGCACCGCTGATTTGGATGGATTTGGAGATGACCGGACTCGATCCGGATGGAGACGTGATCCTGGAGATAGCGACACTTGTGACCGATGGGGACCTGGAGATCCTAGCCGAAGGTCCCGACCTGGTGGTCCATCAGTGCGACGAAGTGCTCGAGAAGATGAGCGACTGGTGCAAAGAACACCATGGCGAAAGTGGCTTGACCGCAGCGATACGAGCGTCGCAAGTGTCGGTGGTAGCCGCAGAGGTGGAGACGCTGGAATTTGTCGCTCGATACTGCGAGTCTGGAAAATCGCCGCTATGTGGCAATTCCATCGGCCAAGATCGTAGATTTCTCGCACGCTATATGCCTCGCCTTGAGTCATTTCTTCACTATCGAAATATCGATGTCTCATCCGTGAAGGAACTGGTTCATCGCTGGTATCCGGATGTTCCGGCCCTTGCCAAGGGCGAGAAACATCGGGCCCTCGAGGACATCAAAGACTCGTTGGCCGAGCTCAGGTACTATCGGCGCCGTGTCTTCCGCTAGAATCTCGGCGGCATGGAGCGCCATGCGGTTGCCGCTGGCGGTGTCCGACGACTTTGGCTGGCTCCCCTCACCCGCGGTCGGGTGCCGAGGGTGCCCGACCGTGGAGTTTGCTCCCGCATGGTCCGAGTCGTTGGCGTGCGTACCGGCATGGCCGGGTGTGCGCAAGCCGCTGCCTCCGCGCGACATCCTGCTGAGCGAAAACAGCCAGTTTTGCCGATCGCACTGAGACGGCGGAGCTTGGCGCCGATGGCGTTTTCGCGCGAACCTGGGTAACCTCCCGCGCTTCCCCGTGCCTTCCACGTATATGCACCCACGACTCGTCCGTGCCACAGCTCTCGCAGCTTTCGCTCTCGTTCCTTGTGCATGCGAGGCCCTGGGCCTGAATCAAGGCCCAGAGTCGACTTGTACTTACGAGACCATTGAGGCTCCCAATGATGCCCTAAGAACGGAAGAGGGCAGCATCGACTACGAGACGGTAGAGGTGAGCCTAAACCACCGACAAGCCGGGAGCGGGGCCGGGTGCTTGAACGCCGTGGAGCTGGTGTTTCGGCAAGCGAACCACGCGGGATGTACGCTCACTGTCGAGGCAGCGAACGAGCTGACGGAAGACGGCTATCTGAAATTGAGCTCGGTTCGGATGCGAGCGAGCGAGAGTTGCCCCGGTTACCCGAAACATGTGGAGGGGAGTTACATCGAGGGGGAGCTCGATGGCGGTGTCGAGATGCTCGGGATCGCGGAAGGGGAGCAGTTCGGTTGTTACAATGCCGGCCTTGTGGTGCACCTCTCGGGCACGCTTGAGCTCGCGGCCGGTCCGGATGATGCTGTTGAGGAGCTTGGCATCAAGCGCACGAAGATCGCAGTCGTCGGCCGTATGACTTCGATAGGCGACGATACCGAATGTCCGGATGACTGATGTCCGGATGGCCGAGTGTCCGAATGCGTGCCGCGAAGGGACGTGACGGTCTGAGTGATCCCCTCATTGCGAGGCCTTTTGTTCGTTTGGGATACTATCGCCAGGGAGTATTTTCGCGATATAGACTACAAAGAAAACACTTGTGGTTTTTTTGAGAATGGACGATGAGATGTCCATGGCACCCAAGCAAAGCCGAGGCCCTGCAGACCGCGGGCTCGGCGAAGATCGGGCCGAGAACTTCATCGCCTCGCTCTTCGCCGACGACCTGCACGCGAAGCGAGTTCTTTCCCTTTCCAACGCTGTTGTCGGTGTGCTTCGTTCAGCA
>JAZGFE010000042.1:0-68668 GCA_036479215.1 Nannocystaceae bacterium
GTAGGTGGCGGAGGATGGGCTCTGCGACGGCGCTTTCCGGGTTTCGCGCGGCGGGACGTGAGTTTGTGCGAATAACGCAGGCGTTGTATGCGCGCTCTGGCCGACCAAGGGCTTTGCATCACACCCCCCGATACCCCGGTCATCGAGCGAAGATCGTCGTCCCGCAAGTTTCCGAACCATCGAGGGAAATGCGATTGCACGGCATTCTCTCGCCAACCAGATGCGGCCGCGCTCGCGTGCTCAAGGTCGACGATCAGTGCCCGGGTCGTCCCCGCGAACCTTCGCATGTCGGTGCTGAGATCGGCTCGCAGCCGGGTGGAGGCGAGGTGGATCTCTGTCGAGAACGACTTGCGTTGCCCCACCCAATGTAGGGCACGAGCCAGCGTGCGCATGCCCAGCGCCATCGCGTGGAACGTGTCCACACCCACCACCACACAGCCGCAGCCGAGTATGAACCAGCCCATGAACCAGCCCATGAACCACCCGATGTCCAACGTGAGAGCGGTCTGGATGTCTGTGGCGCCGGGCATGGAGATGGTTCGTACAGTGTCCGGCGAAGGTCGATCCCTACAACGCGGAGGGCGGCCTGTTCCCGAGGGTGCGCGCGATTGTCGCTAGCGTTCCGAGCGCCCACGTCCATGCCCGTGCCGTGTGAGCAAGCCTAGGAAGTACAGCGGTAGCGACGCCATCAGCGCGAGGCTGGTGGGGTTGGCGGCGATGCCTGTGCCACGCGCCAAAATGTCCAACTTTGCTTCCAGCGCGGCGTGTTTCACCACCCCTCCCCCCACTTCGAGCAGACCGACCAGCGTGCCCAGGACACCCATTCCGACGCACAGCACGAGCAGGCCGGTGGCGAACTTTATGGTGGTGTCGAATGTCCCATTGTCGGGTTCCTGCCTCGTGGCCTGCAGGTGGATCGCTACGGCTTTGAACGTGTGGTAGGCCCCAGCGGCGGCAAAGATGCTGACGGCGTGCATGAAGACACCGCCGTCGGAGTAGAATTGATCGAAGTTTGACATACCCCTACTGTGCAACGCGGGTGGAAATCCCTACGCGCGTTGTGGTGCAGCGTCGGGCGAGGTCTCGATGGCGCCGCGGAGCATCACGAGCTCGGCGACGTTTTCGGGGGTGACCAGACCCACGAGGCGTCCTGCTTCCAGGACCACCATGGTGCCGCTGCCGCTTTGTTGGAGGCGAGAGAAGGCGTGGGGCAACGACTCGCGGGGGGCCGCGAAACAGACCTCCGAGCGCATCGCGCTGTGGACGAGCACGCGGTCGCCTCCCTCGGCAAGCAGCCGTAGCAAGCCGTCGCGGGTCAGCATGCCCACGACCTCTCCACGATCGACGACCGGAAAGTCCGCTTGGAATCCGGAGAGGATGTGCTCGATGGGGACGGCGAGGGGATCTTGGGGCGCGACCACATGAAATTCGGTGATCATCGCCGTGTGGACCTGCAGTCCGGTCAGCGCGTCTTTGACCCGCGAGTGTCCCGCTTCCTGGTTGGCGCCGATCCAGATGAACACGGCGATGACCACCAGAAACGGGTTGGAGACCACGCCCACGAAGCCGATGCCAACCGCCAGGATCTGGCCGATTGCGGCCGCGGCCCGCGTCGCGCGTCCGCGGTCGATTCGCATCGCCAGCAGTGCTCGCAACACGCGCCCACCGTCCATCGGAAAAGCGGGGAGGAGGTTGAACACGCCCAACATCACGTTGATCCAGGCGAAGGTGACCAGTGAGGACGCGCTTTCGCGGGTGGGGTCGACCCAGAGCGCATCGGGGCCGTGAACGGCGATGGCGAGGCCAGCGAAGCCGACCGCGAGCGCGGCGTTAACAGCTGGCCCCGCTACGGCGATCGCTAGCTCCTGCCGTGGCTGTTCGGGAATGCGCTCGAGTTGTGCCACTCCCCCGATCGGTAGCAACACAATGTGCCGCGTGCGGATGCCGTAGCGTCGCGCTGTGAGTGCGTGACCGAGCTCGTGCAGGACGACGATGCCGAAAACTGCGAAGACGAACAGCACCCCCGTGATCGCGCCTTGCACCGTTGCGGTGGCCTTGTATTGCGTGACCGCGATCCAAACCACCAAGAGCGCGAAGGAGGCGTGGACCTTGATGTCGATCTTCGCCAAGCTGCCGATGCGCCATGCCCATTTCATGAAAGCCGTGTCCCCGTGTTCATGTTGTGGGCCACAGTGTGGCCACGGGAGGGGGCCTGGCAACAACGGTGCGTGGACAGCGGTCGTGACGGGGCGAGGCAGCGCTGTCCCCTGCGAGGGGCGAACTACGCGCGATCGCTCTCCTGGCGGGTTGCTTCAACTATGCGTTCGTGCACGATGGGTGCCACTGGCATGAGATATATCCGAGGGACATCCATATCCGGGGTGATGGCCGAGTTGGAGCGGGGCGCGACGATCCTAGGTGGGGGCACGATTCTCACCAGGGACCTCGCGCTGGGCATACGCCGGATCGAACGTCTCGTGGACACCGAGTCGGTGGAGGCGTTGCAACGCGTGGTCGAAAGGCCGACGTGCCGCATCATCGGTGCGCGGGTTACCCTCGCACGCCTCGCCGAGGGGAGCGTCATGCACCGGGAACACACCGCGTTGGCCCAGGCAGCGGCCCGAGTCGGCAATCCGCAGATACGTCGCGCGGCGACGATCGGGGGCAATCTGGTCGCGGGCGTGAGCGGCTTGGCGGATACGTGGCCAGCCTTGCTCGCACTCGACGCACAGATCGATGTGTGCGAGCGCGACCGCAGCACGAGGCTGGAGCTGGATGTGCTCGCCGAGAGGTGGCAGCCTCATATGTTCGTGACGGCGCTCGTCCTTCCGAGGGATGACCGCCGCTCGGCGTTCGTCAAATTCGCCTGGCGGCGGGCGTCAGGCAAGCCTATCGCCAATTTGGCCGCCAGCGCTCACGTGGAACAAGGTCGACTGTACGCCGCGAAATGGGTGGCGGGCGGCCTGGGACCGCGCCCGGTGCCGCTTTCGCAGATTGAGCGCGAGCTCGAAGGTGCGACGCAGAGCGAAGCGTGTGACAAGGCTGAAGCTCTGGCGGCGGCGAGTGTGGCATCCGGTGATGGGCGCGGTGATGGGCGCGGTGATGGGCGCGGTGTTGGGCGCGGTGTTCGTTCCGAGTACCTCGCTTCGCTGCTCGCGTCGGGTATCAAGCAAATTGTGCGGGAGCTGTGCGGAACATGATTCACAACCCTGCGCCTGGAGGTTGCCATCACGACGAGCTTGTGCGGGTAGCGATGAAACTGAACGGAGAAGCCATCGTCCACGATGTGCGCGCACGAACCACATTGCGCGACTATCTGCACAATCATGCCGATGCGACGGACGTGAAACATGGCTGCGGCGAAGGCGTGTGTGGGGCCTGCACGGTACTGGTGGATGGCCAGCCCACCGCGTCTTGCGTGCGATTGGCCGCCCAGACCGAGGGGCGGGAGATTGTGACTGCCGCGGGGCTGAGCGCTTCACCTGGGGCGATCGGCGAGGCGGCGTCCGCCTTGCAGCAGCATTTTTTGGCAAGAGATGCGTTCCAGTGCGGATACTGTGCGAGTGGGATGCTGGCCTCCGCGAGTGCCTATGTCGCTTCCAACGGTACACCGGACCACGATTCGATTCGCCACGCACTCTCGGGCAATCTATGTCGCTGCACCGGGTACCAGCAGATCGTCGAGGCCACGGCCGCCGTGTGCCGCGGCGAAGCACCGCCACCCACCTCGGGGCGGGCCGACTTGGCGGAGAAGCTCGCCGGACGTGCGCGCTATCCCACCGATAAACAGGTGGAGGCGGCGCTCGTCGGAAAAGTCCTGTGGAGTGCGTGGCCCGCTGCTCGCATCCGACGCATCGATACCACCGAGGCGAAACGCGTCGCCGGTGTCGTCGCGGTTGTGACACACGAAGATATCCCCGGTCGCAACCTCGCCGGATCCATGGTGTTCGCCAAGGATCAGCCCTTGTTGGCCGAGAACGTCGTGCGATCCGTCGGGGACGCCGTCGCACTCGTCGCTGCCGAAACCGACGAAGCCGCTTATGAGGCGCTGCGGCTGATCGAAGTCGCAGTCGACCCGCTCCCCGCGGTGACCGACGTGGTCGCAGCCTGTGCACCCGATGCCCCGCGGGTGGGGATCCAAAAGCGTGGCAACGTGGTCTCCGTGGTCACCACTGTGGAGGGGGATGTCGAACGGGGGTTTCAAGACGCGGACACGATCGTATCGGGTTCGTATCGCTGTGACCCTAGCGATCATGCATGTATGGAAAAGGAAGGAGGCAGCGCATGGTTTGACAGGGGGGTATTGGTGCTGGCGGTACCGTGTCTGACCCCCCACACCATGAGAGCGAGCATTGGCCGGATGCTGGGTATCGGGGAGGAGGAGATCCGGATCGAATGTCCTCGCATGGGAGGATCGTTTGGCAAATACCTGGTATCGAGCGTCGAGGGGCTCCTCGCGTTGCTGGCGTATACGACGAGACGACCCCTTCGCCTCGTTCTCGATCGCAGCGAAACCATTTTCCGGAGTAGCAAGCGCCACGCTGTCACTGCCCGCTATCGGCTGGGGCTGAAAAAGGACGGTACGTTCACGGCGATGGAGGCCAGCGTATTTGCCGACGCGGGCCCTTATGTTTCCTTCACACCGGCAGTTGTGTCGATTTTGGCCGACGAAATCTGCGGCCCATACCATATTCCCCATGTTCGCGCGGTGGTGAAGGGCGTTCTGACCAACAATCTTCTGGCGTCACCCATGCGCGGTTTCGGATCTCTACAGGTGAACTTCGGTATCGAGTGTGTGGTGGAAAAGGCAGCCAGACAACTCGGCCTCGACCCCATCGACGTGCGTCGCCGCAACTTGCTGACTACGCGCAAGGGACCCCGTGGAGGGGTACATCCCGAGCCAGGGGTACAGGTTGCGGCGACCTTGGAAAAGGTCGTGGCGGCACTCGGCCCCCGACCCGATCTCGAACAAGTCGGTTTGCCAGGATGGTTGTTGGGGCGGGGCGTGACGGCCGTTCAGGCCAAATACGGCTACCCCTACGGGGTGAACGATCGTTTCGTGGTGCGCTTGTCTTTGGAGGACACCGGGCATTTTCAGCTAAAAACCTGCGTCCCCGACTCGGGCACGGGCGTCGACGAGGCGATCGCTCGTCTCGTGGCCGAGCGGCTGTGCCTGAGTACCAAGCCCGAGGTGTCGATCAGCGAGGAGGCTTTCGATGACCCCACGGGGGTGCTGTTGACCCGTGGTCGCCCCCCGAGCCGGATACAGAAATGGGTATATCGGATGCTCGAGCGCCAACAGACCATCGTGCTGGGTCGTGCGCTTCTCGTGGTGGCACGATTGCCTCCGGGTCGCGTGGCCACGCTGTTTCGTTTGGGGGCCATCCCGATCAACTTGTTTAACAGTGCGGTGAACTGGACAAAAGCTTGGATATTCCCCCATAGCATCGATTCTTTCATCCCCCGTACCAGCTCGAGTCGCGGGCTTTTCATGCTCGGCTTGGCGACCATTGATGCGGTGGACAAGTTCCGAGAACGCGCCCTTGCCATTGCGGCCACCTCCCTCGGCGTGCCTCCGAGCGAGCTTGTGACCTGCGAGCAAGGGGTGTGCAGGAGAAACGAACCTTCGACCGTTGTCGAATGGAGAGCGTTGGCGAGTGCGGCAGGGAGGACTTTGGCGACCGTGGGCAACTACGCCTTGCCGAAAGGGAACGTGCTCCATGCTCGGACTGGGAACCAGGTGGGGCCGGTTGACTATCTGTATTCGTGCCACGGCTGTGATATCGCAGTGTGCCCGGAGACGGGAGCGGTCAAGGTACTGCGCTACGTCTCGGCCCAGGACGTGGGGAAAGTGCTGCACGCGAACCTGGTGGCTGGGCAACTGTACGGCGGTATCGCAATGGGTGTGTCCCAAGCGATCGGGGAGAATCTCGGCGCGAGGGGGGGTGTTGTGCAGGCAGACGGCCTGCACGACTATTTGTTGCCGACCTCGCTCGATGCGCCCGCAGACCCGATCTTGGCGACGCTGGAATCGGGATCGGGGTTTGGGCCCGGTGGGTCCAAGGGCGTGGGTGAGGGTGCCGCGATTGCAGCGCCCGTCGCCATCGCCCATGCGCTGTACGATGCATGCGGAACCCAGCCTCGCAAGATTCCGGTTTCTCCCGAGGAGATTGTTTGCGATCTTTGTGTGGGGCACTCGGGTCGAAGTACGACTTGATGTAGGCCCGGGAACGCAGACCATGAAAAGAATCACGACTCTCGCCGCGGTGATCGCATTGGGCCAAGCCACCTGTACGCGCGACACAAGTGGGGACCTCCCCAGCTCGGACGCCCAAGCCGATGCTTCGACACCTGGTGTGTCGTCCGAGGAGACCGCATCAGAACAGAGCGCGGGAGGGAGTGGCCCGTCGGAGGATGTTGGGTCGGAGGATGTTGGGTCGGAGGATGTTGGGTCGGAGGATGGTGGGTCGGGAGAGAGCGCGTCGGAAGGTGACGTCTCAGAGGATGGGGCATCAGAAGATGGGGCATCAGAAGATGATTCACCCGGCGGTGGGACATCCGGATCTTCAGGAAGCGACGAGGCCTCGTCGCGGATCGACCACTACGACGACGTGACAGACACGCATCTGCCGGATGGGTTGCGGGTGTCGAGCATGGATGCGGAGTTCGTCGACGTGGAACAAGATGGAGATCTCGACATCGTGATTGCCGTTGAAAATGGTCCCAATCTTCTCCTCATCAACGATGGGTCCGGTCGGTTTTCGCATAGCGACGCCCTTAGCGACCTGGAGGGTGACAGCGAAGATATCGGCATCGGAGATTTCGACAACGACGGGCACGCCGACATCATTTTTGCCGCCGAGGAGAGCCGTGTCAACGAATTCTATCTAGGTGACGGAGCGGGCGGCTTCATTCCCGCGAACGATCGAATACCCGTCGCCAACCGATCCAACGCGGTGTTTGTCGACGACATCAACCGCGACGGCGCTCTTGATATCATCATCGGCAACTCCGGGGGGAACGGGAGTGACGCGATCAATTCGATTCTCATCAACGACGGGGCTGCCCACTTCACCAACGAATCTCCAGATCGTCTGCCGATGGTCACCGATGAGACTCAGGACATTCTCATGGTCAGGATCAACGGCGACGATATCAACGATATGTTGGTAGCGAACGAAGACGACAATCGCATGTATTTCGGCAGCGAGGACGGAACGTTCTCCGACGAGACGCATCGACTACCGTTGCGGCCGGGTATCAAGGAGTCGACTCGAGAAGTGGCCGTCGCCGATGTGGATATGGATGGGGATAACGACATTCTTTACCTCAACAATGGTGGTGATCGACAGAATCGTTTGCTCATCAACGACGGCGCGGGAAATTTTTCGGACGAGACGGAAAACCGTCTTCCGCAAGTCGAGCTTCGCACTTGGGATGGCGCTTTCTACGATGTGAACAACGACTCCTTTCCCGATATCATCACCGCGAATTCCACACCGGATGTGATGGCCGAGCTGTACGAGGTCTACATCAACGACGGTAGCGGCGTGTTCGAGGACCAAACGGAGCTCCTCTTTCCGGCCGGCGTAAGAGAATCTGGTTGGGATGTCGAGGGGGCAGACTTGAACGGAGACGGCTACCTCGACCTGTATCTTTGCGCTCGATCCAACGACAAGGTCAACGGCGTGGGAAGCCAGGATCGCTTGCTCTTCTCGGTCCCGGAGTAAAAGTGGAGGGCCGTAGTCTCCCAAAGGGACGCGGCGCGACCTCGGGAACGCTGGCCGCGTGCGAGCCAGAGCCAAGTCGTTCGGAGCCAAGTCACTCCGAGACCCGTGGCGAGCTGAGGTCGGAGCCGGTACCGCGGCGCGTTACCGGGTCACCGCGTCGTCGGGCGAGATAGGGTCATCGCATCGTTGCGTCATGTGCGCGGCATGTCTTCGGCGGGCCGGTTGTTGCGGATCGTTGCGGACCGGTGGCCACGACGGCGTGCCGTGCTTGATCGGTTGCGTCGTGCGGGGGTCGGTGTCGAACGACGCCCGTGGTCCGAAGGCGCTCCCATACTCGCGCGCGGGCAGTCGCGGCGACGGCCGTGACCTCCATCGCAAATTAGCCCGGACACCCCCGACGCGACCCATCACGAAGGGAGCATGGGCCGGCTTTCGCCCAGAGCATCTCGAGGTGGGTTGGACTGTCGCTGTTCGATGTCGCCGCGGCAGCCTCTATCGTTCGCAAGCTTTGCGTCCCTCGCCACCCCGAGACAGTGCGAAGCTCAGGGGCTCGCGCCCGGGTGCGGCGGCGCAGGAAGATTTCCCCCACATTGACACACGGTCTCAGCAAGACTTGGGCTGCGCTCATCATCGCCGTATTGGCCCTGTCGATCGGGCAACCTGGGTTGATGTACATCATAGGCAAAGACCCGCCCGACAGCTTCCCCATCTCCGACTACAACATGTTCGCTAATCCGCGGCCCCGATTGCACGAGATGAGCTACATCCGGGGCCGCAAGGGCGACGAATGGATGGCGACCCCTGCGACCGTCTGGTCCGCGGGGGGTATGAATCCCGCGCTGGCGAAGTTGAAGCGGTTGCGTCGGAAGGACGCGAAGAATCGCGAGAGGCGCTGTACGAGCTTCGCCCGGCGGGTCGTCAAGCGCCGCCGCTATCGCAAAGTGGAGGAGCTGGAGATCGTGCGCGCCCACTTCATTCCGCGCAAGGTGTTCGAGGAGAACATCATGACACCTCAGAGAGAGCGGATCCTCGCCCGGTGCCTGACGCCATACGGCAAACGAATGAAACGCCGTCGATCCCGACGCCAAACGCCACCCGAATTCCAGTCCGCGCCCGCCCCCTCCGACGAAGCGACGGGAACGCCTGCGAGCCGGGAAAGGCAGCAACCGTAGCCGTGCTGTCCGCCATCCGTAGCCGCGTGGCCGCATCGTTTTTCCACCGGCAACATGCCGTCAATTTGGCAGTGATCCGGATCATAATCGGCGCCTACTTTGTGTACACCTTGGTCGATCGCCTGCGGGGGTGGCGAAACGTCGCGGACGGCCGAACTGACGATTTCGTACCCGTCGGGGTGATCGACCTGCTGCTCACGGCTCCGCTGCCGCTGGAAGCCTGGGATCTGTTTTACACCACGACTATCGTGTTCTGTACGCTCTTCTGCGTGGGCCTCGGCTTTCGCTTCACCGGGCCAGCATGCGGGGTGTTGTTCCTTATCTTGCTCAGTTATCGCAACTCGTGGAGTTTTATCTTCCATACCTGGAATCTCATGGCCGTCAACGCGCTCGTGTTTGGGTTTGCACCGTCGGCGGATACGTGGTCCCTCGATGCTTTGCTGCGCCGACGGCTGCCCAACTCTCGTGCGGTGCGCTGGATCTGCGGGTCGACGCGTGAAGAGGCGGTGAGCTGGCGGTATAGCTGGCCCGTCCAGTTGAATCTGCTACTGACCGGCATCGCATATTGGATCGCCGGAGTTGCCAAGCTATTTCATTCCGACGGGCTAACCTGGGCGTTCGACGCCCACCTGCTAGACCATGTGGGCAACAACGCGCTGCGCTACGTGTTTCTCAACGACGGTGCGACATCCCTCACTTATGAGGTTTATAGCTTGCCGATCGAGGTGTGGATCGGCCTGGGCCTGCTCACCTTGGCGGTCGAGCTCGGTGCGCCGCTCGCCGTGCTTCATCGTCGGATGGCGTTGGTGCTGGCGCTGACGCTCTTCGGTTTTCATTGGGGCGTGAAGGTACTGATGGGGATCAATTTTGACTATCAGCTCTATGGCGTCGCGTTTGTTCCCTTTCTCCGTTGGGACCGGGCCTGGGCTCGCATGCGGAAGATGATGGGTCGATCGCTGTCGGGCCGGGTCACGCGAATCTCGCTGGACGACCTCGATTGAGCTGAACTGCGCGCTGTTGGACCTCGAACGCCAGCTCGTCCGATCGTCATGGGCAGGACCGCGGGGTGGGGTTCGAGGCAGACAGTGCCGTAGCTGTGGACCCCAGTCCCCAGCGTCGCACGATTTCGTTCAGAGCACCGGCGTAAGAGACGCAGCGCCAGCTGCAGCTGCGCCGTCGGGCTAGTTGTGGAGAATCTTCTTACCCTTCGCCACGATGTTTCCGGACGCCTTGAGGTTGATCACCTTCCCCTTGATCATAATGTCGCCATTTTTTTTCATGATGATCTGAGCTTTGCCGCACTTGAGTACCAGCTCGTCTTTGATGGTGATCGTCGCTTTCTTGTCGCCCGTGACGATGAAGTTGTCTTGCGTCGACAGTGTCATCTTCTTTTGCGACTTGAGCAGGAACTCGCTCCCCGCATCAACGGAGGTATTTCTGCCCGAGGAGGTGGTTGAGTCTTTCGCAACGGTGACGGACTTCGATCCCCCCACGGCCTCGGTCGCCGCCCCCCCCACCGTCACCAGACGCGTCGACCCCACCGCGACGCTCATCGCTTTTCCCACGTTGACGTCGTACGTAGCGGCGACGGACACACTCTTGGCCGATCCAACGGTCTCCGTCGCGTTCGACCCGACATTGAGCGACCGATTCGACCCGATGGTCTCCGTGTGATTCGTCCCAACGTGCTCGGTCCGGTTTCGTCCAATGCTCTGTGTCTGGTCCTGGCCCACGGCTTCACTCTGATCGCGTCCGACATGGGTGGAATCATCATTGCCCGTGCTGCGGGCCGTATCGTGCTCGATCTCCGTCAGTGAGTCTGTTTTCCCATGCATGTATATTTGCTCGTGCCCAGCTGAATCCTCGAAGCGAAGCTCATTCGACCCGCCGCCGCCACTCGAAGTATCCGTCCGCCAGCCGGTTTGCGTCTTGTCCTCAGGCAGCGAGAAGGGGGGGCGATTGTCTCCGTTGTACACGCACCCTGTCACCAGTGGCCGGTCGGGATTTCCCTCCAGAAATTCCACTACAACCTCCATGCCCACCCTTGGAATGAACTGTGCCCCCCAGCCGGGGCCGGCGAACGATTGTGCCACTCGGAGCCAGCACGACATCTGCTCGCGGAGGGCTCCGCCCTCGTCCCAGTGAAAGCGAACCTTGATTCTCCCATGTTCGTCGGTAAAGATCTCCTCGTCGCCCTCGCCCACGACAATCGCCGTTTGGGGTCCGTAGATCCGGGGCCTTGGCGTGCGAGCTGGCGGCCGATACAGCATCTCGATGGGGATACACTCGAGCAGATTCGAGTATCTCTCTTCGTCCGAACCAGCCGGCACCTTTACGGTGCTCAGCAGTTCCTCAGGCGCGTAGCCGCGGTGCAACACGGATGTAAGAAGGTATTTCCCGCTTAGGTTGTGTGCCGACGGATGGTCCAGCTCGAAGGTCCAACCGGGTGAGAACGAGATCGCGTTGCTCGCCGCACGTCCAATCCTTGTTTCCTGGCGAATGGTCGCCATCGTATCACCCGAGCGCGTCTCCGCTGCGCCATCACAGTAACGCTCGTCGCCGTGTACGTACACGCGACGTGTCGGCCCATCGCCGCCGGTCGTCTGTTCGGCGGTCTGTGGGGTTGCGGGTGTTCTCCAGTTGAAGTCTCGCCGGGCAACATCTGTGCTCGCCAGCGCGTGGACGAAGTCGAATCCGCGGAGTGATTCCGCCGACGCGTTGCCCTCTATTGCTTCCACGATGGTCAGACGGGAACTCCCGTCGGCGGTCTCGAGTTCCTGAAACGCCCCATTCGCGTCCGTGAACACGATGACCTCGTGGTTCCTCCCGGCGTCTTGAACGAAGTGGTAGGCAATCCCTTCCTCTTCAAGCAGCCGGTGGACGAACTCAAGGTCTGTTTCACGATGCTGCACGCAATACTCACGCTGGCTCGAGCCGCGCGTGTGGGTGCGCCACTCGAAGGTGCGGCCGTATGCGGCCAGCGTTTCCTCAAGTACCGCCGCGATGATATCGTTCGCGGACATTTCTTCGAAGATGCGCGAGTTGGTGGTGTGTGCGAGCAGTGCGAGGGCAGGAACGATGGTTGCCCGGACCACCAGCACGTCTTCTGTCATCCCTACGTACTCGACCACCGAGACGATCCCGAATAAGTCGCGTCCCTCTGGACCGCGGGCAATCGACACGTCGCAGGGAGCGCCGAGCAGTGCGTCGACCTCGGTGTGGGTATCGTGTGTCGCTAGCTCAACGGACGCGTCGTACGGGGCGGAGAGCCGCTCGGCTAGTGAAAGCCGGTGAATCCGCCACAACGCATCGCTCGAGTCGCACCAGAACGCGTACGAGACTTTGTCGAGGAGCCCGTCCCCTAGCAGGGTGTCGATCTTGTCTCCCATGCGCAGACTTGCCGTTTTATCGCTTCAGACGCGACGAGGCCACGAAGGTACACGAGAAGGGACGAGCCCGGAAGTTGGGCCGCACGGCTCTCGAAGGTGAGCCGCGTCGAACCTCTTGGGTTGGAAGTGCGCGGCCACGTCGGATGCCGAGCGTGTGTGGCGCGAGCCTTCGCTTCGGCGCTGGCGCGTGGCCGGGCCCGTTCGGATCGCGTGCAGGACAACTCGTGCATTGCGGGTGATATGCGTCGCCTTGGGGAGGAGCACCCATCCCATCTTGACCGCTTGGTGTGGGTGCAGCAGGCAGATCGTGCGGACCTCGTGGGTGCCCGCCATGTTCTTGTGACGCGCGTTCTTGCGCCGGGAAACGAGGGGCTGTTGTGGGTCGTGGCGGTCAACCGGCTTCGGGGAAGAGCACTTCGCAAGGGTCGGGGTGGGCGAGGCCGGCGATCCGAATCAAGCCCTGGGCGTCGGTCCGGAGCGCGTGCACCTGGCCGTCCGCGAGTGTGATCCGACACGCGTTCCCTGGGATCGGTTTGCCCTCCTCGTCGAGGAGTCGCACCTCGACCCAGGCCAGCTGCTCTCGAACGGGAGCGGCGTCGTTCGCATCGACCGTCTCGACCTCTGGAGCCAGCAGCTCGGGCGGCTGGGGCAGCTCGGGTAGACGGAGTCGGGTCCGCGGGGTGGCGGCCACGTGGAGTGCACCGGACCGGATGTGCGCCTCGATTTCATGGATCAGGTGCTCCAAATCGCAAGTGCTCAGGGTCGCGTGTCGGCATGGGTCAAGCGAGGCCCGGGCGGCGGGAGGGAGGGTTGAGCGGCGCCACGCTCCGGCCCAGCGGACAGCTTCAGGTTCGCGGTGCCGTAGCGCGACACGTAGAGCGTGCACGTGGGCCGACGCGTCGACACGCGTGGGGTCGGCCATCGCTTGCGTCTCGATGGTGATGCGCTCACCGAATACGCACAGTTTCCAGCTTTGTCGCGTTCGCATTGCTGTGGCACCATTTTGCCGAACGCTGGGCTCCCACGCAATGGCCATCGATGGTGGCCGTCGGCGGTGGCCGTCGGTGGTGCATCTGCCGGGCCGGTCGTCGCTTGATGCGTGGTGGTGTCGCCGCGCGGCAGTCGATTCGGGCGGCGGATGGACGCGCGCGCACCGGATGCGCACGGGGCATCGCGGTGATGCCGACTGAGGCGCCCGCGTTCGTTCGGGGCGCGAGACGGGGCGGCACACGGCGCGAGGGGCCGCTAGCCGGGGGGCGTTCGAGAGCCAGGACCGTGCGCGCGTTCACGAGGAATACTATGCGCATTGCCCATCCCATTCCTTGGCCGGATTCGTTCCCGGAGCGGGGCGGTATCGCGCTGTGTCCGCCCCGTGCCTCGCCTTTCTGGGACTCCCACGCAGAAAACGGTGTCTTTTCGAGCGCGGGCGCAGAAGTTTCATGCGGATTGCAATCGGGCGCATGGGCATGCGGTGTCGTGAATTGTTGATGGCGGGTGAGCGCTCACATGAACGACAGTGGAATATCGACGCATATGCCCCCATAACGCTACCCGCGCCCCTGAGGCGAGATCCGGCTCTCTCCCCGCCAAATCGTGTCGTCCTACCAAATGCGCGTGTGTCCCGCGGCCGTCGCGGACCGAGCCCGCGACGGAAGGGCGTGTCGAAGGCCCATGCCGGCCCGCATGGGGGTCGTGGCGGGCGTTCTGTTTGCGGAGGCGGCCTGGGGTGCGTCCATCGCAGTCTCGCGTCCACGACCTTGGAATCAGAACACGCCAACGCCTCAGGGTGTCTCGTCCTCGCGTGATGCCAGACGACGAAGAGTTGCTCGCGCGGTGGCGGCGGGGCGATACACACTCTGGCGAGGTGCTGGTGGAGCGTCACTTCCCGCGTCTGTACCGGTTCTTCCGTGGGCGTTTGGACCACGACGTTGCCGACCTGGTGCAACGGACGTTCCTGGCCTGTGTAGCCGCGCGAGATCGCGTTCCGGTGAACGCCTCGTTCGGGGCGTACCTGACCGGGATCGCGCACAATCAGTTGCTGATGCACCTGCGAACGTTGAGGAGGCGGCGGGTTGTTGCGGCCGAGCAAGGGACCAACGAGGGCAGGTCGCCGTCGCCGTCGCCGAGCCAGGTTGTGGGTGCGCGGGAACGGCAGGACCTGGTGTTGCGAGCCATTCGCGGTCTGCCGGTCGCGCAACAAGTAACACTGCAGTTGCGCTATTGGGACCAGATGACCGTCCCCGAGATCGCCCATGCGTTGGACATCCCGCCGGGAACCGTCAAGAGCCGCTTGCATAGCGCGTTGGAGCGATTGCGGTCTCGGTTGATTGAGCTAACTGAAACGCCCCATCGTTCGGGCGGGAAGTCTGGCTACGACATCGAGCGGTGGATCGGCTCACTGCGAGGTTTTGTCGTGAACCCTGCAGAGACACCCGCATGAATCCATCCGACTGTCGCGCGTGGAGGCGCGTAACGTGAACGATACGCCAAATGCGTGCGGCGGAGGACATACGCCCTCATCGGATCGCGCGATGGCGCTCCCCGCTTGGGCCGAGGTCCCGGTCGCGTTGGCTCAGGCCGATGCGGAGGCTTTGGTTCTCGCCGCACGACCGTCTGACCAGTTCGAGGCTCGCGGAGCCCTCGCGGAAGTCAAGCATGGTCTCTTCGGCGATACGGCACCGGCCACGCTGGGACGCTTTGTCCTGCTGGAGCGCCTCGGATCTGGGGGCGCGGGGATCGTACATGCGGCCTACGACCCGCGCCTCGATCGCAAGGTGGCGCTCAAGTTGTTGCGCGCGGATACCCGTCAGCCTGAGGAGGCCGATGCGAGCCGGAGCCGCCTGTTACACGAGGCCCGCTCGGCGGCGAAGGTCGTCCATCCCAATGTCATCGTCGTGTATGACGCTGGCGTCTATCACACGGAGGACGTCTCGACAGTGACTCAGCCGGAGGCCGAGTCGCTCGGGGGTGTCTACTTGGTGATGGAGTACGTGGAAGGAACCACCATCTCCGGCTGGCTGGCGTGCGAGACTCGACACTGGAAAGATGTCGTACGGATCTTTCTAGCCGCGGGGCGGGGGTTGGCGAGCGCGCATGCGCGCGGGATTGTGCACGGAGACTTCAAGCCGCCAAACGTCATGATTGGGGAGGACGATCGGGTCCGGGTGCTGGATTTTGGACTGGCGTTGGCCCCCGAACCATCCAAACGATCAGATCGTTGTCCCGACCCGGATCGGGTGCCCCGGCCCGGGTCACAGGCGCTCGGAGGAGGGAAGCTAGGCGCGCGGACTCGGGTGATGGGGACGCCGGCCTATCTCGCACCCGAGTTGCTGGACGGGCGTCCGGCGGACGAGCGCTCCGACCAGTTTTCGTTCTGCGCCGCGTTGTACGAGGGTCTTTACGGTGTGCAGGCGTTCCCGGATGCGACCCTCCGCTCGGCGGACAAGAGCAAGTACGATGTGCCGAGGCCTCCCGCCGGGACGCCGCGGGTGCCCGGCGGTTTGCACCGTGTTCTCCTTCGCGGCATGGCGCCGGATCCAGAAGCTCGGTTCGTCTCTCTTGCCGAGGTCTTGGCGCAGCTAGAGGGCGCGCCTCGAAGGCGTGTCGTCAAGATATCGGTCTTGCTGATATTGGGGCTTGCGGCGGCGGGCGCCATCGTTTGCTTGGGGCACCAGGGACGATTCTAGGGAGGCGCGACTGGCGCCGTCTGCGTACACGGACGGCAGGAGGTGAGCGTGGACACATGGGTGCACATCGGCGAGCCGGCGGGCGCAGGTGCGCATCGCCAACTGCATTGCGCGAACATAGCGAACGATCCACGCCACTTCGGCAACATTAACTTTGAGCCAGCCATGAAATCCGCCCACACCTTCGCACTTCTCGTCGGGCTGTCCTGCGGCGTCTCCTCGTGTTCCGCAGGCGTGGGTTCGGGACCCGGACCATCGAGCGATACGCCGTCCTCGCAGGCGAGTGACAGCGACGGTGGTGATGCGGAAGGTGGTAGCGAGGACAGCGAGGAGGACGAAACAGACACTGAAACCGGCGGGAGCGGCGGCGGGAGCGGCGGCGGGAGCGGCGGCGGGGACGAGGGCGACGCCTGCGAGTTGAGCGAGGCTCGGATTCGGCGGCTCGGGCCCGAGCAATACGACAACACGGTGGCGACGTTCATTCCGGCAGCGGGCTCGGCAAGCGACGGCTGGCGCGCCACTTTCGGCCATTCAGGTTCCATCAGTCACTCCACGGGCACGTTGACGCTGGCTGCGCCTCACGTGGCGCAACTTCTGGCGGTCGCACAGGAACTCGCCGGAAAGTTGTCGGCGGATCCCGCTCTCATCGCGGATTGTATCGCCGATCAGCCGAGCGACCCGGAATGCCAGGACACGTTCGTGACGAAGCTGCTCGATCGAGCCGTCCGACGCCCGCCGAACTCGGCTGAACGAGAGGCGTACCTTGCCTTCCTGAGATCACAGCTCGAAGCTTATGGGTCGCCCGCGGCGATCGAACAGGTGGTCGCACGGGCGTTGATGTCGCCTGACTTTTTGTTCCGAACCGAGTTGGGCGACGCGAGTGAAGAGGACGGCGACGTGCTCGAGTTGGGGGCACACGAGCTCGCCTCACAGATTTCCTATTTTCTACGAGATGCACCGCCGGACGAGACGCTACGGGCCGCCGCCGACAGTGGGCTGATCTTGGAGGACGTGGAAAAGAAGACTCAGATCGAGCGGTTGCTCGATACCAAGGAAACTGCCGAAGGCGTGCGGCGTTTCCTCCGGGATCATATCGGTTCGGAGGGGGTGCGGGATGCGATCAAAGACTCGGAGGTTTTTCCGCAGTTCCTAGACGCGAACGTCGCCGTATCCATGGCCGCCGAGACCCGTGCGTTCGTCGACCACATCATGTGGAGCGACGACGGTACGTTACAGACGTTGATGACGGCCCCCTATACGTTCATCAATAAGCACAACGCGTTCGCCTACGGGCTTGACCCCACAGGATTCGATGAGAACGTATTTAGCAAGTATGATTTCGGTACCGAGCTTCGCGCCGGTTTCTTGACGCAGCCCTCGGTCCTGGCCACGCACTCGGGGCAGATCGAAACGAGCATCGTGTACCGGGGTCTCTACGTCACCGAAGAGATTCTTTGTCGGGAGATTCCGCCTCCACCTGAAGGGGTGGATGCCGTGGTTCCGCAATTCGACGACAGCACACCCATGACGCAACGTGAGCGACTGGAAATCCACAAGGCCGACCCGCTGTGCGCGACCTGCCACGGTGTGTTCGATCCCCTTGGCTACACGTTCGAGCACTACGACGCCCTCGGTATGTGGCGCGAGACGGACCATGGCCTGCCCATTGATGCTTCGGGCGAGGTCCCCGCCAGTGGCGACGCCGCAGCCATCCCTGCTGCGGGTGCCATGGACACGGTGCAGGCGCTCGCAGGACACCCAGAGGTGCGGCGCTGCTTTGCCCAGCGTATGTACACCTACGCCTACGGCCGTCATCAGGATGCGGACCGCTGCGCCGTGGATGACTTGGACAGCGCGCTAGCCAGTTCTGGAGGCGCGGTGCTTGAGGCCGTGACCGAACTCATTTTGTCTGACCAGTTCGCACGTCGCCGTCCGGCGGATGACGACGCCTCGAACTGACGACCTACCCTTTGGCCCTGCAGGAGAACGTCACCGAGCGCGGCCTCGTGTCCCCGAGAAATGCCAATGTCTTGCAATCGTCGAAGATTTCTCTCTCAGGTAGGCGCTCTTTCCACCTGTGGGCTGCTGTTCTCCATCGGCAACGAGCTGGCGGCACAGGTGCTGGGGCCGCAGCGGCAACATGGCGACCGACGCTTTGTCTTGCTCGCCCACCATGCTGGGTGGTGGGCGCGCTTGTTACGTCCACAGCTCAAGGAGGGACCGGCATCGGAGTGGACGCTCCCCGAGGCCCTGGCGCCACTCCAGTCGCGGCGCACGCAGATGTTGATGCTAGAAGACCTCTACAATCCGCACGGGGGCTTCCTGCACGGATCGGGCGGATCCGCGCTCAGTGTCATGCCACCGCCTTCGACCGACTTCAGTTTTGGCGGGCTTACGATCGACAGGGCCATTGCTCGTCAGCTCACAAGCGACACGGTCCCATTCGCGTCGCTCAACATGGGCTATCCATACGGGCGGGGCGGCATGCCTTTCAACCGGCAGTCGAACCTCTCTGCGGACGGGCCTGCGTCGCCCTATCCCGCGCTGGGTGATCCACGCGAGATCTTCGATCACTATTTCGGCCTGGTGGGCGAGGCGGTCGAGCAGCGGGAGAAGCGGCGCAGTCTCCTCGACGGGATTGGCGAGGATATTAAGCGCATGGAAAGCCGCCTTGCAGGGTCGGAACGGCTTCGCATGGACCAGTATCTCAGCTCCATACGCGATTTAGAGATCCAGCTCGATAGCACGGAATCATTGGGTTCGTGCGTCGCGCCCGGCTGGCAGGGCGTGAGCGTGGAGGTGGGGCAGTCGCAGATTTTCCCAGATCTGATCCAATTCTACTATGACGTCGCCGCGGTAGCACTGGCATGTGGGCTCACTCGCGCTGTTACGATCGCGCACGAGTCGACCGGGGCCCAACCAGGCCAGCCCAGATATCCGTTCAGTCCGGTGGATGTCAATGTGTCGATCCATGATGATCTGATGCACAAACTTAATGGGCTGGACAATGATGGCACGGACGCAAGCTGGCAGGCCAAAGAAGAGTGGGCTGCGCCCGTTCGTAGGGTCTACCGGTGGCGTTCTCAGCTTGTAGCGGATTTTCTCGACCGTCTCGACAATCTGGGAATCGGCGACAAGACTCTCACGATGTACTTTAATCAGGGTGGTGGACAGCATCATCGCGGCTTTGAGAACATTCCACTTATCCTCATCGGAAACCCGACTGGGAATCTGGCGACCGGGCGCTACGAACGGTTCACCAAGAAGGAACGTTGCATATCTGACGCCTTCGTCACCGCCGCCCAAGCGCTGGGGATCGACATGTCGACTTTTGGCGACCCGGACCATTGCAAGGGCGCACTCCCGGGAGCCATCACGTAATTCCAACGTTCCGGCAACGTTCCGCCAACTCCCGTCCAGCCTGGCGCTTGCCCGCGCAGGTGGCCCGAGCGGGCGTGCGGACCGTGGGATTCCAAAACTGTTTGTTGCGCTTGACCTCGCGAATGGCGCCATGATAGTTTGATATGGAACTTTGGTGACCGTCGTTCGTCGATTGCGTCAATCGTGCCCAGATCGACCCGGGCTACGAAACAAAAGGAGATTCAAAGATGTTGTATGACACAAAGGGGGTCGCGGCGTGGTTATCCGCTTCTGCCCAGATCGGGATCTTCGGTTGTGCGAGCGGCAGTTCAACGCCCGAGGAAGGAGACTCGGACGCTAGCGTCGATAGTGATGCGGACGGCGATGAAGAAGGTGATGGTGACGGAGAAGCCGATGGGACGGGAGATGGGGATGGAGGTGGAGCAGAAAGTGAGAGTGAAGGTGCAAGCGAAGGTGGGGATGGAGATGGGGATGGGGATGGGGATGGAGATGGGGATGGAGATGGGGATGGGGATACCGACGGTGATACCGGTACCGACCCGAGCCTGTTCAAGCACCCGGGCATCTATTTATCCGAAACGGAGCTAGACGCGATGAGGGCGGCGGTGAACTCGCCTGACGAAAGCAGGGTGAAGCAAGCGCATGCGCTTTTTGCGACAACAAAGAGTTTTACGGAGCCAAAACAAATCTATGAGTCGTTGGACTACGTTCCCCATCCGGTCCCAGGCCTGATGGGTTTTCAGTGAAGAGTACCTTCAGATCCGATGGCGTTGCGCTGCAGGTACACGCGATTCAGTGGGCAGCGACCGGCGAGGAGGAATACGCCCAAAAGGCCATTGAGATCATGAGCGCTTGGGCGAACGCGGAATCACCGACCAGCGCACCTGGCATGACGGCGCAGCATATTGGTTTTCTTGGCGACAGTTGGGTCGCAGCAGCGGAAATTCTGAAACACTATCGGGGCGGCTGTTCAGGCTGGTCACAGGCGGACGCGCAACAATTTGATCTGTTCATCGAAGATGTGAGGGTCGCGCTCCTCTCAGGCAATGGGTCGGGGCATACGAATCCGTTTGGGAGCCAAAATCAGCCGAATCTGATCATCAAGTCGCGCTTGGCCTTCGGTATCTACCTTGAGGATGACTCGCTGTTCCAAGACGCACAGTGGTTCTCGATCGAGAGGCTCTTTGAGAGTGATCCCCATCGCGCAGCACGAAGGCTGCGCGATACGCTCGGTCCGCGCTCGCGGGGCACTCGGGGCCCCGCGAGTGCCCTACTACATACCCGTCGAATTACGGTGCGTCGTATGTGATCAATAGCGGTAGGGTGTCGATGGGCATCGTCGTCTCGGCAGGCTCGCCGTGCCAGCGGCGGGCGTGCACTACGTACAGTTCCGAGAGGGCGCTCTTGTAGGTATGTCCGGAGACAAGGTTCGGGTTGTCTTGTGGATCTAGGCTGAGGACGAACCATGTGTCCGCGTCGTGGTTCGCTGTCCAGTGCGAAGCGTTCATCTCCAGTGGGACCTCACCGACGAGGCGCGTGGCACGTAGGCGCATCATCACACGCTCGCCTGTGTCCTGATCGATTACCGGCGCCGTCGCCGTCACGTAGCCCAGACCATTCCACGTGAGCCAGTGACCCGTCGTGTGCCCAAAGGCCATGTCGTTTGCGACGAAATAGACCGTGGACTCGGGGACTTTGTACGCGCCGCTGCTAAATTCGGCGTTCACGGGAGCGACGATGGGCTCATATGCGACGTACTCGATGTCGACGCGGAGCGGCCAGCGGGCCGCCTCTGTTGCGCTGCCGTCGGCCTCCACCTGCCACATCACGACCGTCGGTTCTTGGCCGGGAATCGACTGCCAGCGCCCGGTGGGCAAGTCGGGATTGTTCGCCAATTCCGCCCACGCGCTGAATCGTTGCTCCAGGTTTGCGCCGCGTAGCCACTTTGTCCAGTCGTTGATCTGGGAAGCCGCCATGTTTTCGCCTTGGTGTAGTTGGCGTTGTGCGGTGACGACCATGGCTGCCTCCTGGCCGTCGGCATCCACCACGGGCACTTCGAATACCGTGCGTCCATTCTTGTCGCCGCAGATCGGCGCATCCGCATCACCCCCTGAGAGGGTGAAAAACACCTGGTCATCGCCGTGCCGATGGGCATTGGACGCGGCCCGCTGACGACAATTGACCCCTAGATCACACATCGAGGACAATCGCAGGGGTGCTGCACCGAGATGGCCTCGTCCTACCATCGGCACCGGAGAGAGCTGGGCGTCGAGCTCGAGCTCGAGCTCGCGCGTGTGGAGGTGCTCCGCCAGATCCACGTCAACGTTGGGATAGCCTTCGCTGCTACGGTATAGTCGCACCTCGACGGGATCTCGAGATCGCTCAATATTGAGGGAGTACTGCGCGAGTTGGGTCCCCTCGGAGAGATCGTTGCCGATGAGGGCGATATCCGACGAACCGTCCGCGTACTCGATTTCCAGAAAATGACGCGCCCCCTGAAAATGATCAGACAGGTCGTCGGCCGTCGGGCTTGGGAACTCGAATACATTGCCGTAGGGCGATTCGATGTACGGATAGGTCTGGTCGACCGCGGGGTCGACCTCGTCGCCTCCCGGGCCGAATGTCCCGATGATCGTCACCACTGGGACACCAACTCTTGTAGGGGGCAACACATCTCCGGGCGTGTCCGCAGGCTCAAGCTGGGCTGTTTCGGCTTGCCAACGGTAGATACCGATTTCTCCGTCTATCTGGCCGATGACGAGTCGTTTTTCGATATACGATTGGGCTTTCTTCGCGTGAAATGCGGTGTACTGAGGGAAACAGGTGAAGGTGTTGGCCTCCCCGTGGTTCATCGGATCGTTTTTTCCGATGAGGTCGCCGTTGTCATTCACGGCTGGCCCGCTGTTGTTGACCCTATACCAGGTGCGGAACCGGTTCCGCACGGAGTCGAAGCCCCAGGGGTGCGACGCGAGGTTCGTACCGTCCTTGGGGTATTCATCCTCAATACCCCATTTTTCAGCTTTACCACCGGTGAAGTGCCCCATACCTACGGCGTGGCCTCCTTCGTGGGCGAGCGCGTTGCCACAGTCAGAGTTGCTGAAGATTGCGGACCAGCCCACGGCTCCACCCGCGATGCCACCGTTCGCCAGCGCGTTGATGCCTCCGTCGCTATTCTTGAACCATCCGAATGCGTAGTGAATGCTCTGCCCGAAGGCCAGGTTGTTGGTGGCATTGATGAGTCCGCCGCCTAGGTTTGCGCCCATGATGGGCTTGTCGATAGCGTTCTTCAGTGTGCCATAGTGATTGTGGCTTCCAGTGACGGCGAAGTACTCGTCCTCAGAGTCGACACGGACCGGTGTACCCAGCTCTGCGGAGCCGATGATGAGATAGGGCCAGTTCACCTGGGTATAATCGAGCCATCGCATTTGCGAAACCGGAAGAGCTGGATAGTACTCCTTAAGCATCTTGTCAATGCGGTGGTTGAGTCGGGGCCCCTCACTCGGATCCATGAAGATCTTTGCGTGAATGCGGGCCATCAAAAAATCGTTCGGAGCCCCGAGCTCGCCGAAGCGATAGCTTCTTCGGTGCCTCACCAGATCGGCTCCATCGTCTTCGTCGAAACCAATTTCGAGCTCCACGCCGGGGACGACCCAATTCCAGGGCAGAAGCGCGCTCCAGGCCGTGGCCGAGTAGGGCGCGAGCTCGACGGGGGAATAACTGCTCTCGAACGCGAGTGGCAAATCTTCGGGGGTACGCATCACAAGCGTGCCTAAAGCGTTACCATTGACCCAGGCCGTGATCTTCATCCCCGGCGTGCCCGCGATTGGAGCCTGTGGTTCCAAGAGAAGCAGCGTTGCACGCTTGGCGAGAAGGGGAGCGGATAGCCGGTCCTCGATTTCCTTGAGCACGTGGGTCTGTCCGAACTCCAGCGACGCCTCGATCACGGACAATGTACCCCCTGCTTGTGCCAGCGGCAGTAGATCCGGCGCATCATCGCACGCCTCACTTTCGTCTTCTCCAGGGACTGTCTCGTCGTTCGAGGCACCGCTGGCGTCGTCACTGCCTGCGCTCCCTTGCGCTCCCGTGTCCTCGCCTGCGGAATCGCTGCTGCTGCTGCTGCTGCCGCCGTCGTCAGCCTGGCTGTCCTCGTTTGCGTTGGCGCTGGGGTCCCCACCTGTGTCGCTTACCGAGCCCGTATTCGCAAAAGTGGCGGAACCGTTTGGAGCGCAGGCCACCAACATAAAGAGGAATGGCGTGCAACCAACCAGCGGTTTCGGCAGGGGTTGGGATGGTCTTGAGGTATGCATTGTCGGGGTTCTCCTGTTGGGGAAGAAAGTTTCGGCGCGAAGGAACGCCGCAGAAAACGTGATGCTTCTGGCGCCCGGTACCCCAGCGCGCACGAGAGGTACCGGTGGTCTGCTCGGCGGCACGGGCATACAGTCGTGCAAGGGTCGGTCTAGCATACGTGATGAACGCTGGGCAGACACAGATGCGGACACGCACGATTGGCGTATCGGAATACGGACGAATGAGGCGTACGCGTGGCGGTCGCCTGACTTGGGGACGTTGTCGCACGCAGGCACGATTCAACCTGCCACGAATGGATGCGCTGACACGGCGGAGCCCTGTCGGGGGCCCGCGTCCTCGCCCGTCGCGCCGCGAGGCAGTCCTGCGGGAGGATCAGGGCGGCGCCGGCTGCGGCTCAACCGTGGCTCGTTGGAAGGGTCGTCGACGCGGCTTCAAGAACCGATGCAGCGAAAATGTGCATCGGCCATGCGTCGCATATGTAGCGGGCGTGCCCACGGGGGAGGTACCTGCGATTGCATAGCGGACGAATGGCGGCAGGGGCATTTCCGGGGTCCAATTCAGGCGAACCGGAGGTCGACCGCCGCGTGCTCTGGGTTGGATAGTCGGCCGGCCCGCAAGCGCGCGACCCAGTGACGTGTCGCCGCCAGCGACACGTTGTCGCCAGGGTCTCACAGGAGCCCCTGGGGCAGCCTGGGGCGCCGCGGCAGCTCGACTCGCCGCGTCGCCGTGGGCGAAACGGGAGATCGCACGCTCACGCGGAGCGTGAGACATGGCCGCGCTACGCCCTCCAGAAGTCGGCGGCACGGCGCAGTCCGCTGCGAGGACCGCGAACGATCGGTGGCATTGCGGCTATAGTAACTCCGCGACTGGAGCCCCTCACATGTTTGCAACACCCATGCACTGCGTAGCAAAACATTCCACACGAACCGTCTTGGCCTGCGCGGCCTTACTCGCCGGAGCTTGTACTCAGGGGGGCGTCGACAACGCGTCCGCGGGTGCGGACGGCAGCGAGCGTAGCGATAGCAGTCATGGCGGTGACGGTAGTGACGGTAGTGACGGTAGTGACGGTAGTGACGGTAGTGACGGTAGTGACAGTAGTGTGGACAGCGATGGGGAGGAAATCGACGATTGCGAAGACGATATTGTGGTCGTTGGCGTGACGCCAATGCGCAGGATTACGCGGACCGAATACAATAATACGGTACGGGACCTGCTAGGCGACGAAACAGCGCCTGCGAACGCGTTCTTGTTGGATGAAAAATTTGGCAAGTTCACGAACAACTCGGTCGCCGCCATCACGACGCTAATGTTCGAAAAGTACCAGGCCGCCGCGATTCAGCTCTCGACGGATGCCATCGCACGTATGGACGATCTGCTTCCGTGTGATCCCATTGTGGTGGGCGAAGATGCCTGTGCCAGCACATTCATCGAGGTCTTTGGTGCCCGTGCGTATCGACGTCCCCTCGAGCCCGACGAGGCGCAAGGGTTGTTCACCGTGTACGATGGCGCGCAGGTTGCCCCCGATGGGCCGGATCCCTTCTCCGGTCGCATAGCGTTGGTCATCGAAGCGCTGCTTCAGTCGCCCGGCTTCTTGTACCGCCCTGCGTTGGGGGACCAGACCGATGGTGCGGGCGATGACGGAGATGTTGTGGCGCTGACCGACTACGAAGTGGCGAGCCGTCTTTCGTACATGATTTGGGCGACGATGCCCGATCAGTCGCTCTTCGACGCCGCGGCGGCGGGGGAACTATCTACGCGTGACGAGATCGCGGCCGAGGCCGCTCGAATGATGCAAGATGGCAAGTTCGTGGCGACGGTGGAGAGCTTCCACAACCAGTGGTTGCGACTCGACGCGATCAGCGGTGTGACGAAGGATGCCGAAATCTATCCGTCGTTTTCTGAGGAGCTGCGCGAGGCGATGCTCCGGGAGAGCCAGGCCTTCATCAAAGACGTGGTGATCGATGGGGATTCCAGGCTAGAGACCCTATTCACGTCGAACGAAAGTTTCGTAAACCGGGAGCTGGCGGAACTTTATGGCGTACCTTTTACGGGCGCAAGTGACGAATGGGTGAGGGTGGAGCTTCCGGCGGAGGAGCGGGCGGGCATGCTCACGCACGTGGGGGTGCTGGCGACGCTGGCGACGCCCAACCAGAGCTCACCTGTGATGCGGGGCGTCATGATCCGCGAAAACATCCTGTGCCAACATCTTCCACCGCCACCCCCAGGTGTGAGTGACTCGCCGCCGGAGTTGGGCCCTGACGCGACCACGCGAGAGCGCTACGAGGCTCATACGCAGGACCCGATCTGCGCCAGCTGCCATCGCCTGATCGACGGCATTGGCTTTGGTTTCGAACACTACGATGCGGTTGGGCGCTACCGAGATGTCGAAAATGGAAAACCGGTGGACGGCAGCGGGGAGATCGAGGACGCCGGCTCCATCGACGGCGAGTATGATGGTGCCGTCGAACTGTCGCGCATTCTGGGAAGCAGTGACGAGGTGCGCGCCTGCGTGGGTGAACTGTGGATGGAGTACGCCCTGGGGCGGCCAGTGGTGGAGGACGATAAATGCTCCCGAGAGGCGGTTTACAAAGACTTTGTGGCGTCTGACTACCAAATCCGCGAGCTGATCACGGCCGTTGTCGGCAGCGACGCATTTCGCTATTCAGGGATCGAGAACTAGTATGAATCGGAACAAATCCATGTCATCGGCCATGTTCACGCGACGACACGTCCTCGGCGGCCTCGGTGCGGGAGCCGCACTCCTCCCGTTCTTGCCGGTTCTCAATTCCGAAGCGGAGGCGCGGGGTGAGCAATTCCCCAAGCGATTGGTGATCTGGTTTTACCCCAACGGTACTCTGCCCGAGAAGTACTTTCCCGCCGGGGAGGAGCTGACGTTGACGCCCATTCTGGCGCCGATGGAGCGACACCTTGACGACTGCATCGTCATGAAGGGCGTGACGCTCAAGTCGTACGAACCGGGCATCAAGATCGGTCATATTTCGTGTGTCGCGCCACTCCTGACCGGTTTCACGCTGCTGGACGGAGATCAGAACGAGGGGGCGAAGTCCTACGGCTGGGCTGGCGGACCGTCAGTGGACCAAGTCCTCGCCCAACGGATTGGATCGGAGACGTTGTTCCCGTCCCTCGAGTTCCACAACGTGGGCATGAAGGACGAATTTCGCACGCAGTACCGCGTTTTCTACAGTGGGGCAAATCAGCCGCTGACGGGAATGCGGCATCCTTCCGATGCTTTCAGGCGTATCTTCGAGGGATCGGGGTTGGCGACGGACGCGATGTTCGTGCGCAATGAACTCAGTGTCTTAGATAACCTCAAGGATGATCTCAATCGGCTGCGGGCGAGACTCCCGGTGGATGAGCGACCCAAGCTAGACGCCCATCTCGAAAGCGTGCGCGAGGTGGAAAAGCGCCTGCAGGCGGCGCCGTTGGCGTGTGATCCCGAGCGACCGACCCTGCTAGACGGTATCGACGGCTTTGAGGACGGCACCTGTGGCAAGCACGACAACTCGCCGGAGGGCTGCTTGTGGGACAAATACTACGACGAGGTGATCCAAAGCCACATGGATGTGATGGTGGAAGCGATGACTTGCGACGCCACAAGGGTACTCAGTTTGCAAAACGGGGCAGGCGGTCGTGGGCACAAATTTACCGGGTGGGACAACGCGGGGGGCGATGAGCACGTCATGTCCCACGCTCAACCAGATAGGTATGCCGAGGTAAAAGCATGGTACATGGAGCGTCTTGCCACCTTTGTGGACAAGCTGAAGGCTGTCCCAGAGGGAGATGGCACGCTGTTCGACAATACCCTGATTCTCGCGTGCAGTGAGCACGGTGTCGGCAAGACGCACAGCAACACGAATGTGCCGTTTATGACGGTGGGTGGCAAATGGGCCTTCCGCACGGGGAAGTACCATCAGTTCGATGGGGTGTCGAACAACAACCTGCTGTTGTCGATCTGCGACGCGATGGGTCAGGAGGAGATGACAAGTTTCGGTGATCCGAACTATTGTACTGGGCGCTTGAACGCGCTTCACCTGTAGAAGGGGGAGTCGTGACATAGATGTGGGCGGCTGGGCACGGCGCAGCAGCGCGGTCCTCGATACCCCGCCTGAGCGTGGCCCGGGCGGGGGCGGGTTTGTGCTTCGCCTCCCGTTGCTGCCCGCGCCTGTCTTCGGGGAGGTCTTGCCACGCTGTTTCCACGCTGTTTCCACGCTGCTGGTAGGTGAAGTCGTGAGGCACTCGCTCAAGGGGCTCCGGCGCGGTCGATCGCCTGGGCGGTCGCGTGAACCAGCGCGACGACCGTATCGATATGATGGTCCTGGACATAGAGGTTGACGATGTTGAATCGCAGCCAGGTTTGTCCGGCGTGTGCGACCGTTGCGAACCAGGTCTCGCCCGAGTCGACGCAGCGACGGGAGATCTCCCGCTGTACTTCATCGCGGGCGGTGGGTGAGAGGTCCTGCGGTTCCCAGCGCGCGCAAGCGATGGACAACTGTCCGTCCGCCAGTACGATGAAACCGCGGGCCGCGAGCCCTTGTTCGAGTCTGCGGGTCAAGGCGATGTTGCGTCCCACAGTTTCACGGATGACGCGCCATCCATGGGCGCGAAGGGTCATCCATACGGTGAGCGCGCTATTCCTGCGGGAGGAGGGGACGCTACGGCGATACGCGTCTTCGGCCTCGGCGAAGGGAAGATAGCTCGCGGAAAAATCGAAGGCAGCATGGTCCGCATTGTGATGACGGCACAGAAACATGGCCGAGGTAATCGGCATGAAGAACCATTTGTGTGGGTCCACCGCGATGGAGTCTGCCCGCGCCATGGCGTCGAGGCCGGGGAAGGGGGGATCGAGCAGGCGCACGGCTCCGCCGTAGCAGGCATCGACGTGTAGCCATAGTCCCTCACGTTCGCAGATGTCGGCGATCCTGGTCACGGGATCGATGGCACCGGTACCGGTGGTTCCCGCGGTTGCGACGACGAAGAAGGGAAGGTCTCCGGCCGCCTTGTCGGCGGCGATCTTCCCTGCCAGTGCCTCGGCATCCATGGCTCCGCGTCCAGTAGTCGGAATGGAGCGGGTTCCGGTTTTTCCCAGTCCTGCGACTTCGGCGGAGCGCGACACCGAGAAATGACTCGACTCGGAGGCGTAGATTCGTGGTTGTCCACGCAACGCCCCCGGCCCAGATTTGCACCATTGCGGAAAATGGCGGGCTCTCGCCAGCAGAATGCCTTGGAGGTTGGCGTAGGTTCCTCCCGCTAGCAGCAGGCCTTTGGCTGTATCGGCGTTGCCGTAACAGATCGCCGAAAAGGCCCGGACCAGCTCGGTTTCGGCCGCGTAGCCCGCCGGAGACTGGTGCACCGCGCCGCCGTTGTTGTTGATTGCGGAAACGAGCAGGTCGGCGAGTGGAGCCGCTGGAAGAGGCGAGCAGTTCACGAGTCCCATGTACATGGGGTGCGGGGTCCCCATCGATCGGGGTAGGACTTCGCGCTCAAACTCCTTCACGGCGGGGAGCAGGCCGATCCCCTCCTCCCCCAAGCTCCCGCCAAAAAAGTCGTGCTGGTCGCGACGGGAGCGACCGGGATCGATGCGGCCCCCCGGCGGTTGAGGGTGGAGGGCCAGTGTCTCAAGATAGCGCGCGTAGATGCGGGCGACTTCGTGGCCAGCCCTTTCCGCTTCCGCGCTGGCGTCGGAGAAGGGGCGCAGGTGAGCGCCGATCTTCGGGACTTCTGTCATGGGCGACGCAGTGTACACGTCACGTGGCGCGAGGAAGCTCGGGACGCCAGGAGTCGTCACGGGCCTCGTCGGGACGGCAGCGCGCCACGTGGTGGGGGGATGGGAACATGATGTTCGCTGCCGTGGGTGCGGCACAGCTTGGACGTTCAGAGGTTCGGACGTTCAGACGCTATACCGCGCTTGCAGTGCGGCAAAGAGGGCACGCATACCAAACGCTTCGCCACCCGCAGGGCGTCCAGGTCGGTTTGTACTGTTCCAGCCCATGGTGTCGACATGCACCCAGGGCGTGGTCTTTCCGACGAAATACTGCAGGAACAACGCCGCTGTGATGGCGCCGCCTTGCGCCACAGCGGAAATGTTGTTCAAGTCCGCGATCCTGCTCTCGAGATGCCGTTTGTAGGCGCCAAACAGGGGCATGCGCCAAAGCGGGTCGTGAGCCTTCTCTCCGTGCTGGAGGATGTCGCCGGCAAGGTCGTCGCGGTTGCAGAACAGTGCGGGAAGCTCGGTCCCCAGCGCCA
The DNA here is from genome assembly GCA_036479215.1 of Nannocystaceae bacterium. Taxonomy (GTDB): domain Bacteria; phylum Myxococcota_A; class Polyangia; order Nannocystales; family Nannocystaceae; genus FL481. Next base: position 29,931 of record JAZGFE010000042.1, read on the forward strand.
CGCGAGCGGCCCCGGTCAGGGTGGCGGCGTCGATCAATAAGTTGGGTTTTTCGGTGCTCGCCTCGGCGAGGGCGTCGGCCAGGACCAAGCGACCCTCGGCGTCGGTGTTGCCGATCTCGACGGACAGGCCCTGCCGCGTGGAGATCACGTCGCCTGGGCGGTAGGCTTGGCCCGAGACACTGTTCTCTACTGCGGGAATCAGGAGTCGGAGTCGCACATCTAGACCCGCGTCCATCACCATGTGGGCCAGCCCGATCATCATCGCGGCGCCACCCATGTCTTTCTTCATGAACTTCATGCCCCCGGCGGATTTCAGGTCGAGGCCTCCACTGTCGAAGCAGACCCCCTTGCCCACCAGTGTCAATTTGGGGGAGGTTTCGTCGCCCCATCGGAGGTCGATGAGTCGCGGTTCTCGAGGGCTGGCTTGGCCCACTGCGAAGACGGCGGGGTAGTTGTGCTTGAGTAGCGCCTCGCCCTGGATCACCGAGCATTCGGCCTGGTGACGTCCGGCGACCTCCTGGACGGCCGTGGCCAGTTCGGCGGGCCCCATGTCGGAAGCGGGGGTATTGATGAGGTCCCGGGCGATGGCCGTTGCACGATAAGCCCGCTCGACCGCTGCGCGATCGCATCCTTCCGGCCACACCAACGAGGGCGCCCTTTTCGGCGCCGACTTGTAGCGGGTGAAGGTGTAAGAGGCGAGTGCCCACGCGAGGCAGGCGTCGTTTGCCGCTGCAGTCTCGAGCGTGGGATCGAGTTGGTAACGACCTGGGGGCAGCGAGGCATGCAGCACGGCGTAGTCCCAAAGGCGTGCGTCGGAGCCCAGTCCCAAGACGACGCGCGCGAGGGTCCCGTCCTTGGCGGGTAGGAGTGCCACGTTTCCGTGCTCGGGTGCGAAGTAGGTCGACTCGAGCCAGCGCTGAGTAGATTTTGTCTGTCGCCCTTTCCACGCTTTGTAGTCGGGCTTCGAGAGTGGGGAGACTGGAACCGTACGTGCGTTGGTGCGGGCGGCGAAGGTTGAGAGGCGCGAGAGGATCACGGATGCACCCTAGGTCGAAATGAAACGGCACACAAGGCCGTGTGTCGTTCCGTTCGTCGGATCACGTCGGGGGATGACGGGGGATGACGGGGGTCGCAGGGCCAGCGGCGTGGCGGTTGGGGTGGCTCTTACAACAGTTCGATCATCATGGCGGTGATGTTGTCGCTGCCACCGCGGTTGTTCGCCAACTCGATGGCGCTCAGAACCGCCCCTTCCACGTCCTGCTGCATCAAGCTCCCCACATCGGCCAGCTCTTCCATGTAGCCGTGCAACCCGTCTGAGCACAGCAAGAACCGGTCGCCTTTGCGCAATGGTACCGTGACGATGTCCACGTCCACGTATGCGCGATGGCCCACGGCACGGGTGATCACATTTTTGTGGGTAGATGTACGGGCCTGTGCCTCGGTGATCAGACCGTGTTTGAGCTGATAATTGACCAGTGTGTGGTCCTCGGTGACCTGCGAAACCTCGTCGTCGCGGGCCATATACACGCGAGAGTCTCCGACTTGGCCCACGACACCCACATCGTTGGCGACGATCATTGCGGAGACGGTCGTGCTCATTCCTTTTTGGTCTGGGTTGAGCTCGCCCATGGAATGCACCATGTAGCAGGCGTTTTGAATCGCTCCGCGTAGGACCCGCGAGAGCGAGACCGTGCGGCTGGGGTCGGTGCTGGTCACCGCGGCTTCGACGGTGCGATGCTCGCGTTTCACCCACTCCCAAATGAGGTCGGCTGACTCCGCCGATGCGATCTCGCCTTTTGCTCGTCCGCCGACGCCATCACACACTACGAACAGGCCGAGTTCCGGGTCGGCTAGGAAGGCGTCCTCGTTGTGGGCCCGCGAGAGGCCGACATCCGTATGTCCGAAGTAGCGCAAACGCATGGAACATACGATACCACGCGTTCGCGCGGGTACAGGCTAGGAGGACAAAAAGGGCCTGAACAGATCTGTGTGCGACGTTGTCGCGACGATCGGATCGTCGGCAAAAGCGGCCCGGAGATCGAGTGATAGCGCGTGGAGCATCAGTCGCGTTGGATCGCTACCCGATCCGTACAGGGGATCGCCCACGATCGTCATACCGAGCCAGGCCAGGTGTACGCGAGCCTGGTGGCGGTGGCCTGTTTCGAGGTCGATCTCGCACAGCACCTGCGGCGCCATGGGGGGCGAAAGTGGCTGGATGAGTGTGCTCGCACGCTGGCCGTCGAGGCGTACGGCGACGATTCCCCGGACGCTACCGCGGCCGAGGGGTGCGCGGACCCTGCATGCCAGTCCGCGGTGCTCAGCACCACTTTGATGGAAGACGGCGAGACCGACGGACTCGGGTGCCAAGTCTGGGACGGGTGTGATCCAGTCGGGAAGGCTGTCGGTGGGATGGGGTGGTGGCCATGCCGAGCCAGGCCCGAGAACTGTGCACAACGCGAGGTAGCGCTTACTCGCGGTAGCCGTAGAGAAGCTTGCGCGGCCCCGTGTCCACGCTTCGCGGTGACGTGCAAACGCCACGACACCGGACGTGTCCCGGTCGAGTCGGTGCAGTGCGCCACATTCCCTCCGATCGGGGGAGGCCGTCGCGCATTCTGGGTGGAGCCGACCCACGCCCGTCGCCAGGCAGTCGACCTGACCTGGGGTGAGGGCGACGGTATGCAGCCCCGCCGGTTTGTCCACGTACACGACGTCCGGCGTGACAGCGAGGACCACCACCGCGCCCGCGTCGTCGTTTGCTGATTCAGGTAGGCCCAACTCCAGTCGGTGGCCACTCTGAATCCGGGTAGACGGAGGGGCGCGTCGTCCCTCAATGCGCAGGCCGCCGGCAAGTGCGAGACGTCTGGCCACACGTCGGGAGAGGTCGGCCACGTGGCGAGCGAGGACAACGTCGGCTCGTTGACCATCGTCGTTGTCGTCTGCGCGAACCTCGATGGTACGTGGGGCTGAGCTCATGGCGCAATGTCAAGAAGCAGGGCATCGAAGGCGTCGCCAGCGTTCACTTGCACGATACCTTCGGGGATATGCACGAGGGCATTGTGACCGGCAATGGAGCGCAGCGCTCCCGAGCTCTGGTCGTCCAACGGCGTCGCCAGATCGTCGCGTACGTGGGCGCGGACATAGTGGGCGCGCTCGCGGTTGCCGTTCACCGATTGAGTAAGAGAAACGCGTCGGATCGGACGGTGCCAATGCTTGGCGGCGAGCCCGAGGCGCTTGCGGATCCAGGGGCGAGCGAAGAGCTCGAATGCCACCAAGCTACTCGCCGGATTGCCAGGGAGCGCGAGGCAGGCGACCCCCTGAGCGACGCCGAAAGTTGTCGGCTTCCCGGGCCGGAGTCGCACTTTCGAAAAGTGTGGCGCGAAGTCTAGGGCGTCGAGGCAGGCTCGTACGTGATCGTGGTCGCCGACTGAGATGCCGCCGGACGTGATGAGCAGGTCGCACTTGAGGGCGTTCTCCATGGCTTCGCGCAACGCATTGGGGTCGTCGCCTGGGCTCTCGAGGAGGAGGGGGTCACCGCCGGCTTCGCGGACCTGCGCTGCAAGCATGATCCGATTGGTGTTGACGACTTGCCCCGGTCCGGGGGTGGTGCCGATGTTGACGAGCTCGTCACCCGTGCAAAGCAGCGCAACTTGGGGTCGCGGAACGACCTTGCACACCGCGTGCCCACATCCGGCAAGGAGGGCGAGCTCGCCGGGACCGAGGCGTGTGCCACTCGGTAGCAGCGGGTCCCCTCGTCGGACGTCGCTACCCGTCGGTCGTACAAAACGACCCGGGCCAGTGCGTTGCGCTGCCGTCTGGTCCACGAGCAGCTCGTTGCCACTGCGGGTCGTTTCTTCCTGGGGTACGACGGCGTCTGCCCCCGATGGGAGGACGGCTCCCGTGGAGATCCTCGCGGCCTCGCGGGTGCCCAGCACATCCGACATGGGATGGCCGGCGGCGCTCTCATCCACGACTCTAAGCGTGTGCGTGCCGGGCTGGACGTCAGAAGCACGTATGGCGTAGCCGTCCATGACACTAACCGGAGCGTTGGGGAGGGACCATCGCGCGACACCTGCCTCGGCGAGGACCAACCCTGCCGCCGCACCGGTGGGGATACCCCGGGCCTCACCGGGCTCGGTTTGCGCCAGTACGAGGGCTTGCGCCCGTGCCACCGATACGAAGTTGGAGTTGCGAATCACCATTTTACTCACCCTTGGCGGCTGTGGGTGACGGCCTCGAGGTGTTCTTCCGCACTTTCCCGGGTAGCTTTGCGGTGGTTGCAGTGGATGCGTCGCGACCCGTGGGTGCACGATGCAGCTGCTGCGCGGCGGCGGCCTCCCGGAGGAGCGAGTCGCTCCTCGGTGGGGAGGCTTTTACCGTGCCGCGCGTGTTGTCCTTGGCCACGTACACGGTGATGTGCTCGCCCACTGTGGGGGTGTGGCGGCGCGAAAAACCATTGATCCGTGCGAGCGATCCGACACTGAGCCCGAACCGTTTTCCGATGCGCGCCAAGGTGGTGCCCTTGCGTGCTTTGTAGGCACGTCGTACCAGGTCGCGTCGTGCCAGCTCGGCGTCGAGATGGGCCTGCGAGCCCCGCGTGACGTGTTCGATGTCTTGTTTCTCCAAAGCGCGAACACTCGCGGCCTCGGCGGAGAATTTGGTCGGAACCACCAGTTGGAGGATCTGACCGTGGTGCAGTCTCGCTTGCGGGTCGAGGTCGTTCCAGTGCACGACGTCTTGCCAACTGCATCGGAAAGCGTCGCAGATCTGCTTCGAGGTCGAGGCTCGAGTGACGCGGAAGAAGAGGAGGCGATGGCCCGACGGTGGTTTCAAGGCCGGGAGGGCGGCGAGGGGGCGCTCGCGAGGGCTTGAGGGGGCGGGCCTAGGCGTGTCGCTTGTGGGTACGACGAGTGTGACGCCCGCTGTGATCTCACCGCTGTCGAACACACGGTTGAGTCGTCGCAGCATCCGTTCTGTGGTGTCGAAACGGCGAGCGATGCTAGCGAGATCGTCACCGAGGCGCACCGTGTAGGTGTCGTAGTCACCAGCGTCGGCGCGCAGGCGTTTCGACGCACGCTTGAACGCTTTGAGGTTCTGCTTGGGGATATATGCCGTGGTGGGTTTGCCTTTGGGTGGCGTCCGGCCGCGGACGAACCGCGCGTTCAGATCGGCGAGCAGGTCGGCGTCGGCGTGGATGGCGTTGGCGAGGGTGCTGATCTTGACGCCGCGTGCGAGCTTGACTGCCACGGGCACGACCGGCGAGCGTGGCTTAACCTCAGCCCGGGAGAAACCGAAGCGCTCGCGATTGTGGGCGATGATAGCGGCCGCGATGATCTTGGGCGTATAGTTGGTAGTGGCGTACGGGAGGCCGTTTTCGATCTCGCACAACGCCCAATAGTTGTTGGTGTTGTTGCGCAGCATGGCCTGTGTAACGAGTCCGTAGCCGGCGTTGTAGGCGGCCAATGCAAGTTCCCACGAGCCGAAGCGGGTCTGCAGATCCTTGAGGTAGACTGCCGCAGCGTAGGTCGATTTGTGGATATCGTATCGGTCGTCGATCCAGTATCCGCTCTCGAGACCGTACACCTGGCCTGTGGACTTCATGAATTGCCATAAGCCGGCAGCGCTGACCCGGGAACGTGCCTTCGGGTCGAAACCGCTCTCAGCCAAGGCGACGAAGATCAGATCGGAGGGCACGCCCACCTCTTCAAGAATCTGGCGGAGAGTATTCTCGTAGCGCCCCAGTCGCGCCAGCCAGACTCGCATGAGCTTGATGCCCTTCGGATCGGTAGCGAAATATTTGACGTACCGGACGACCTTTGGCGTCCAGCGTACCGGCAGGTCTGGGAGATGGAGATCGCTCCACGCCGTCGGTGGATGCTCGACGATGCTGCTGCGCAGATTGAGCCCCGAACCTGGGGGGAACGCCTCGTGTTCGAACGCAGTCAGCGAGAGGTTGAGTGCGGCGTCCGGAACGTGGGAGGGTTGGCTGAAGTTGACGTGAAGCGAAGCGTGCTCCGGTCGATTGCCGCGTACGCGCCGGGCACCGGCGATCGATACGGCGATCGGGCCGATGGCTTGGCGTGGCTCCGTGGTGCCGGTCTTGCTGCGGCGCGGTCCGGCGTCGGCGATCGTCGGAACCGCGAGGGCCCAAAGTACGGCGAGACCCGCGATCTGTGTACGCGTCATGGGCGCCCTCCACCGCGATCGCGGCGACGTGTCGGCCCGTGGCGTGCGATATTCACGCGTATGCGCGATCATGGCTGGAAGCTAGCAAAGCAACGAAAAGACGACTACCTTTCGGCATCATGTTCTTCGCATTTTCCCTCGGCGTCCCCGAGGTGGCGATTATCCTCGCCATTGCAATTCTTGTTTTTGGGCCAACCAAGCTTCCCCAGCTGGGGGCCAGCGTGGGCAAGATGCTCCGCGGCTTCAAGAAGGAAATGAAGGCCTTGGAGGATGAGAAAAAGGCCGAGGCCGACAGCGCGGCCGTTGCCGCGCGCGAGGAGATCGACGTGACGCCGCAAGACGGCAAGACGCCGACGTAGCGGCCACGTACCCGCGGTTGCTCGCGGCGGCAGTCGGTGCTCGCGGCGGCAGTCGGTGCTCGCTTGCCGGCCCCCTGCAGCACGCATGTCGGCCCGCCTATTTGGGTGACAATCTATTTGGGCAACAATCGCAACGGGTTGGGGTCGCCGGTTTGTACGTAGGAAGCCGCAGCCGCCACTACCGCTGCGAGACACAGCAGCAGTACCACCCACGTCATCGCGCCGGTGCGGCTCCGGGGCTGCTCGATTGCCATCCCGGCTTGGGATGGTAGGGCGGGTGGAGCGTCGGAGTGCTGCGTGGGGACAGACCCCGGGCCGCTGGCGGAAGCAGCGGTCGGCGGCAGAGAGTGGGGCGCCGTGCGCTGCGGTGTCTCGCTGGTGCCGCTCCGCACGGGCAGGGCGACGTTCGGCGCCTCCGACGATGTGGGAACGGGCGTGATGGGCACGTTCTCGTCCGCGCCAGCGGTAGCGGCTGCGGCCGCGAGATCGGGCGATGACCCCGATTGGGTGCGCTGTGCTGTGCTGAGCTGCGGCGGGCGAGACTCTACCCGTGCCGTCAACTCCAGCGGCACCCCGCCTGGGTCGGCGTCGGGCGGTCGCGCTGCGCTCGGTCCCGGCATTGGCTTTGGCATGCCTGTGAGGATTTTGGTGGACCGGCTGCGAGGAGCGGATGCCGCCACGGGGTCATCTCGCCGAGGCTCCGTGGCTTCGATGCGCGGGTGGGGCGTGCGGAGGGGCTCGTCTGGGCTCTCGCCCGCTCCGCGGGGATGCCAACCATGGCCGGCCGGAACCTCATGCGTGTCCGCCGAGGGCTTGGTGGACGCCTCGGCTTCGCGTGGATCTGCGGTGCCACCCGTCGTGTGGCTGACGCGTTGGATCGAAACACGTGGCGGAGCTGTACGGTCGCCAGGTGCTGGGGAGCGATCACGTCGCTCGTTGGATCCCGCGCCGGTGGGTCGGGGGACCCCAACCTCTGGAGCGGGTCGCTGTGTCAACCGACCGATGGGCTCGAATCCGAGCTGAGGGTCCTCGCGCTCGACCTGGGGGGGCGGCGCCGCCGAGGTGGAGCTCGTCGCTGCGGATGCAGCCGAATCCGGTGTCTGGGCGCGCGGCGAAGGGTGCTCGATTTTCCGTTGAGACGGGACCGCGTGGCTCGGTGGTGGCGATGTGGGTGCGCGTCGAGCCGCGGGAGCGGAGGTTGTCGGGGCGGCGGCAGTCGTGTCCTTTAGGGCTGGGGAGCCGACGGCGAGCCGATAATGTGCCTCGTCGACGTAGCCCGCGGTGGTCTCGGTGGCCGGCTCACGCAACGTCGTGTCGTTCGCCGCTTCAAAGTCTAAGATTACCCGTGAGCCACAGTGAGGGCAGGCCACCTGGACCAGCGCTGCGATGTGGTCGTTGTGGAGGGCGTACGGATCGGAACAGGAAGGGCAGGCGACGATCATCAGAAATCCAGGCCAACCGTTAGACTGTACTGTTGTTGCAACCCCGACTGGTCCCGCACGTTTTCCGTGCCGCCGGAGTTGAGGTCGACGTCGGAGTTGGTGGACCCTGCGAGGGCGAACATCGCTTCCGCGCCGACTCGGATCACATTAAATATCACGCGCGCGCCGAGGTACGGTCGATGGCGCAAGATCGGATCCTGCCGGCGGAACACGAACTCACTGTCTCTACCGTCACCTGAGCTGCCATCGAGTTTGTCTTGGTAGTCGTCCGAGCCGGGCGTGGCATCCAAGACGTTCGAGTGTGAGACGATAACGAGGGTATGAAATCCACCGTAGGGGCTGAGGCTGAACGTACTTCCGATCCCGAATACGTGGGAAATCGTCGCCCCCAAGCTCATTGTGGTGAGAAATAGGTCTTTTGCCCCAAGTACGCGGGAGAACATGCCTCGTACCGCGATCGCCGGGATGGGCAGGTGATGGAAGCCCTCGTGAATGGCCACCTTACCGTAGCCGCTGGCGGTCCACATCCGACTGTCAAATAGTTTCGTGGCCCCCGCTCCGATTTCGATGCCGGGCCAGAGTCCTTTGCGGCCCAGTAGCTGCAGCGTGGGCACCACAGCGTCGACATTGCCGCGCGTAGAGTCGTTCCAGAAGCTGGCACCCGACGTAATGGTGTTGAGGCTGATGTCGGTGGACATCGCAAACCCGGCCAAACCCAGGGAGTCGGCGGTGTCGGTGGGCTTGGGAGCCATCACCACGCCCAACTCCGACGTCAGCGAGCGAAAACTCCCATTTTGCTGGGTGACGAAGGTATTGCCGCCTTGGGTCGAGCCAAGGTTGGTCAGATCGAGATCGTATTTACCAGCGTGGGCAGGCGGGGCGAAGAGCCACGCGAACGCCAGCGAAACGGAGAGGAGGAACTTCTTGAGCATGCAAAGCTCCGGGAGCGGCGCGAGAAATGACCCGAGTCGGCGCAGCGTAACTTGCGCCGAGCGTGCCTGTCAAGCAACCCGCCGTGTCGAGGTGTGGGCTTCTTCGTTGGCGCCGACCGGACCGGCCCCCGACGTTCGGTCTCGCGCGAATTGGCCGCTTTCACCAGCACACACTAGTGTGTGCTGGCACCAAGTCCTTGGGGAGAGACGACCATGAAGTCGAAAGCTGCTGTTGCGCACCGGGCCGGGGCGCCCCTTTGCATCGAAGAGGTTACCGTCGACGGGCCGAAGGCCGGCGAGGTCCTGATCGAAATCAAGGCGACCGGCGTGTGCCATACGGATGCCTTCACCTTGTCCGGGAGAGATCCCGAGGGCCTCTTTCCCGCGATTCTCGGGCACGAGGGTGCGGGAGTGGTGGTGGATGTGGGCTTCGGCGTGAGGACGCTCGCCAAGGGCGATCACGTGATCCCTCTGTATGTGCCCGAGTGTCGTGCGTGCAAGTTTTGTCTTTCGGGGAAGACCAATCTTTGCCAGGCGATTCGCGAGACACAAGGAGCCGGAGTGATGCCGGATGGTACGAGTCGATTTCGCTCCGGAGGGGAGCGCCTGTTCCACTACATGGGGACCTCCACGTTCTCGAACTACACGGTCGCGCCGGAGATCGCCCTGGCGAAGATCCGCGAGGACGCTCCCTTCGACAAGGTCTGCTATGTCGGGTGCGGCGTGACCACGGGCCTCGGTGCCGTGATCAACACGGCGCAGGTGGAAGCGGGTGCGAACGTCGTCGTCTTCGGATTGGGCGGTATCGGCCTCAACGTGATTCAAGGTGCGCGCATGGTGGGCGCGAGCAAGATCATCGGTGTGGATATCAACCCGGCGAAGCGCGCTTTGGCCGAAGAACTCGGTATGACGCATTTCGTCGATCCCAACGAGGTGGGATCGGAGATTGTGGCCCATCTCGTCGAATTGACCGCGGGCGGGGCGGACTACTCGTTCGAGTGTATCGGCGATGTGGAGGTGATGCGCACGGCCTTGGAGTGCTGTCACAAGGGGTGGGGTCTGGCTGTGATCGTTGGAGTCGCGGGCGCGGGGCAAGAGATCCGCACGCGTCCATTCCAGTTGGTCACCGGGCGACGGTGGACGGGTACAGCGTTCGGTGGCGCCAAGGGGCGGCGCGACGTGCCAAGGATCGTCGACTGGTACATGGAGGGGAAGATCCGCATCGACGAGATGATCACGCATACGATGGCGTTGGCTGACATCAATACGGCGTTCGACCTGATGCACCGAGGTGCGTCGATCCGCAGTGTCATCACGTTTGGGTAGGCGGCCGCGTCGCCCCGAGCTAGCCTGCCTTCGCCGGGCGTCGGACCGACTTGACCGACTTGTTCCCGCCGCGAGTCGAATTGCCGGCCTTGTTCCCCGACGGTGCTCCACGGCGGGGCGAGGCGGGCTCGAGACGCCAGGTGAGCTGGAACCCGTGACGTGTGGCGTAGATGCCGTACTCCGGGCGCGTACCGTCGCCGTGTGGCGGCAGGACACGCAGCAGGGCGCGTGTGGATCCGCCCGTCTTGCCGAGGGCCCGAGCTCGTGCCACTTCCGGCAGGTCGAGAGGAAAGTGCACAGCGAACGCCAGCCGCCAGTGCCAACCCTTTGCTCGGCTCGGGTATCGGTCCAAGGCCTGCACTTCGACTCGGCTCGGCTCGATGTCTTCCATATCGTTCAGGTCGAGGCGAAATTTCCATTTCGACGGGTCTACGATAGGGTCACGCCCGTCGGACTGCATCGCGGGACGGTTCAATAGTTCCACCAACACCGTGAAGCTGGTCTGATCGTCGACGTAGTGTGATTGCCAGCGTAGCAGCCGTTCCTCGACTTCGTGCGGCGGTTCAGGAAGCGTGACTTGGAGCTCGCTCAGTTTCCCGGTCGCGTCTGCAGCGAGCAGAGCTGGATCCCACAGCGTCGCGTGGATGCGGACGTTTTCCGCCGGTCGACCGCGCCGAGACAGACGCCGCTCCACGGCGCGTGGTCGATCCTTGTCCGTAGAGGCGCCCGCAGGGTCGGTTGTGATGGGCGTGTGCATGCAGGTGCACGCGAGCAGGAAGAAGCCCACAGTGGTGGTTTGTTGCACCATCATCATCCTGTGTATCCTGTGTATCCTGTGTATCCTGGGACCAGCCGGCCCTAGGCTGCCCGGCCCGCGTTCGCCTCGCGTCTGGCGGCACCGGCGAACATCAGACCGAAGGCGTCTCCGCGAACCCATGCGACTCGCGACGGAAACTCCACTGCATCCGTTGCATCTGCCAATACGAGATCAACAGCGTCGCCGGGAGAGAAGGTATGCTCTCCGACCACCTTCACACCGCCCGCACTCATATCCTCGATCACGACGCAGGTTCGACGGGGCCGGCCGTTCTCGGGTTCCCGTACGATCGCCGCGGTCTCGCAGGACCAACGATAGAATGCGCGTAGCGGGGACGAATTTTCCTCATCCGCTTTCGGCGGGTGGCGCAATTTGTCTTCGAGGCGGGATAGGTTGGTCTTCTGGTCGTCCTGCAGGCCGCCTTGCAGGTGCAGTGCACGAAGCTCGCGGTAGTCGATCACGTCGCCGAGTAGATCCCCCTCGTACGCGACGCCGCCGTCGCGCGTGGCCTCCAAGTAGAACGGGGTCGCTTCGCCCGTTGCGTCCGTCCCTTCCCCGCTCGATGTGGAGAGGGTCGGCACGCGGTTGGCGCATGACGAACCCTCCGAGTCGTTGATCGTGACGGGGACGAAATCACGGCTGGGGTCGTCGTGGTAAACCTGGTCGTCGGTGGCGTCTGTTGCTTCGGTGGCGTCTGTTGCTTCGGTGGCGTCTGTTGCGTCGGACATGGAGCACCTCGGTGCGGCAATTGACCCAGCGGAGCGCCCGCTGTAGCGTCCGGGACATCGACCAGGACACGCTGCAAGTGAAGCCCAAAACGCATGTCGCGGGGGACCCACCATGGAACCTTTCCCGGCTCCAAGCGGGCCGCTCGGAAGTGGGGGGGCGCGGGTACCTCCTCTTCTTGTGGGTGATCTGCCCGGCGGCGCTCCTGCTCGGTCTTCCAGAACCGCCTTGGACCGTTGTCATCGCGGGATGGGCGGGCGTGGCCGCGTTCTCTGTGCTGTTCCTGCGCGTCACGCTTCTGGGGTTTTCCGGCTACGAGCGCGCCATCGGTCTGCGCATCATCCAGCGCGAGCGATCCGTCGGAAGGCGGCGGCGTCCGCTCCTCATTGCGCTTGGCGTCACGATCGCGGCGTTGGCCGTGCTTGTTGTGCTGCAAAGCGAGCGGTTTTCTACAGATGCGGCCTTCCGCGGTTTGTCGGGGACCGGGCTGCTCAAGCTGGCGTTGGTGACGGCTGTCGCCTGCGGCACGTTCTTCGTCTTGTTGCTGCTCCTCACGGAGCGCTTCTCTGTGTTCGGGACCACTAGCATCCTGGGCGTCGTCTTGGGCGTCGCGGCTCTCGTTGTGGTGCAGTCGGTGGCAACAGGATTTCAGCATGAATTCGAACGCCGGGTGCTCGGCGTCTATGCGCATATCAATGTGACTCGCTCGTATGGGATTATCGAGTATCGCCGGTTTGAGAACTGGCTCCGAGAGCTTCCTGGCGTGGTCGGTGCGAGCCCGTTTTCGTACTACAGTATGGTGCTGGCGCCCTACGGGACCCGCGGTGAGGAGGGCGGCGGTGCGGAGGGCGGTGCGGACAGCAGCCGTGCGACGCGGAGAGGTGGCGAGGACATCAAATTTGCGAGCGTGCTCGTGAAGGGCATCGAACCCGAGACCGCCGATCAGGTAATCGACGTACTGCCGCATCTCGAGCGTGGCTCGGGTCGGGTCGTGGCGCTGGGTGAGCTCCGAAGCGAGCATGTCTTGATGCCGTTGCCCGACCGGCCCGATGATCAACTCCCCGCGGTGATTGCCGCGACCCCCGATCCACGCGGAGAAGGTTGGTACAAACCTGCGCTCGCCCGCGCCAAAGAAGCGCGGGCCCGTGGCGGCACGGGTGTCGGGGCGACGGCGGCAGGTGGCACGCGTAGCAAGCGCAGTCGCCGTTCCCACACAGCGGACGCGTGGGTGGACCCGCCGTCGTTGGGAGACAAACCCCTGGAAGGTGATGTTTTCGATGAAGCGCATATGCCTACGATGTTCGTCGGCAAGACGCTCGCAGCGGAACTGCATCTCGCGCAGGGCGACCAGGTGCTGCTCGTCGAGCCTGGCGGGAGTTTTGATCACTCCGAAGAGCCAAAACTCGCGCGGTACCGGATAGCTGGCATCTTTCAGGCGGGCTTTCAGGAGTATGACGAACGCCTCGTCTATGTCGATATCAAGGAGCTGCAGCGTTTCAAGTATCGAGATAGGGACCAAGTATCCGGCGTGGACCTGCGCCTGTCGGACCCCTCGTTGGCGGCCGAAGTTGGAGCGGTGATCCGGAGCGAACTCGGCGACGAGTACTCGGTACTCGAGTGGCAGAAGCTCAACGAGAACCTGTTTTCTGCGATCCGGACCCAGAAAAACGTGATCACTATCATCTTGAGTTTGGTGATCTTCGTGGCGAGTTTCAACGTTTTGTCCGCCTTGTGGACCATGGTCGTACGTCGTACGCCAGAGATCGCTATCATCATGTCGATGGGGGGTACCGGACCGCAGGTCGCACGCATCTTCCAGGTCACCGGCATGACTATCGGGCTCGCCGGATCCTTGGCCGGGGTCGCATTGGGTCTTGTGATGTGCTGGCTGGTCCAGCTTTTCGGCTACACACTCGACCCCGAGGTGTATTTCATCGAAGAACTGCCGGTGGAAATCAGTGCCTCGCAGATCTTGTCGGTGCTGGGCATGACCTTGGTGATCTGTTTCATCGCCACTATTCCGCCATCACTTCGGGCGGGGAGATTGCGTCCGGTTGAGGGTTTGCGTTGCGAGTAGGCGATGCCCGCGTCGCTGAAGCGGGAGTTCGTTGGACCTTGCACGACATTCTTGACGTTGACCGTGTCGCGGATGATCTTCACGACCGCGTGGGAGGCTCCGCGCGGGTGGCTGTGGATCTCGGTGGGGAGCGGTGCCGCATGGACTGCTGTGTTGGCGGCCCATCTGCTCGGGTGGCACCACGTTGCGGCCGTTGCTCTGATTGGCCTGACAGGAGTCGTCGCACTGGCCGCAGTGTTGTTCCGGTACTTGATGCCCAGTCTCGCGGTATCGGTGCTCGGCGTTGTACTTGGGGTGGCAAGCTTGGTGTGCGTTGCGGCGGTCACCACCGGTTTCGAATCCGAACTCACGCGAAGACTGGCGCGCGTTCATGCACACGTACTGATCACGAAGTACGGCCTGGACTTCGAGGAATACGATGCAGTCGCGGATCGTTGGATCGCGGACCCGGAAGTGCGCGCCGCGTCTCCTTTCACGTTCGGAAGTGCCGTGCTTCTCGCCGAGACTTTCGACGGGGCTCCGCGGACCACAGTCGTGCTGGTCAAAGGACTCGACCCGCTGCGGGCCGCGGGTATCGAGGGATTCACCCAAATCTTGCGCCTTGGGGATCCCGCCGCTTTGAGGCCCGCGAATCCGACTGCTGCGCCTGGAATCGCACTGGGCTATCGGCTCGCGCGTCGCCACGGCGTCCATGTTGGGGAGTTCGTCCGCCTCGTCGCGCCGGGGGCATTGTCGGGGCCAGCGGATGGGAGCGGCGCGCCCAAGATGGCCGAATTTCTCGTCACCGATCTTGTTGATACCGGCGTGCTCGAGCTCGATGAGCGGCTTGCGCTGGTGCATCTCACCGCCGGACAGGCGTTGCTGTTCGGGCGTCGGCGGGTGACAGGCGTGGAACTGGAGCTTGTGGCCCCGGAGTCGGCCCCGGGGGTGGCCGCGCGGATCGAAGCGAAACTCAATGAAGGCAGACGGCTGCGCTTGTATCGGACGAGTCATTGGCAGCAACAAAATTCCTCGGCCCTTGCTGTGATCCGTCAGGTGCGCGCGTATGTGAGTCTGATTCTCGGCCTGATGGTGCTCGTCGCAGCTTCATCGTTGGTTGTGGCCATGTTGTTCCTGCTTCGGAGGAAACGGCACGATACCGCTGTGCTTCGTTGTCTTGGCGCCACGAGCTGGATGATCTTCGCAGTCTACGAATGCATCGGTCTTTTTGTCGGCTCGGTGGGGGTTGCGCTTGGTTGCGGCCTGGGGACACTTCTCGCCGCTGTGCTGGGAGCGACGCGCGTGCCCGTTTTCGCGGAGGCCTACGGACTCGGCGAGCTGCCTGTGCGTCTGGTCGCGGGCGACCTTGTGCTCCCCGCACTCTTGACGGTGTTGCTGTGTCTGCTGGTCACTGCGCCCGCAGCCCGTTCCGCGTGTCGAGTGCCGCCGCTGCGCATCTTCGTTGGCGGCGTTTCGTAGAGGAGAGGTGCAGATCCACCGTCGAGCGCTTCAGCCCGCGTCTTCGACCGTTGCTTGCTTACCGGCTGCCAGTTCCGCATCGATCTCCCGGTTTTCGCGGGCCTGCAGCTCTTCGAGCTTCGGCCGCGCGAAGGTTTTGGAGTACTTCGAGCAGCAGTCCATCCGGACGTAGGTGGACCAGTGGTTGACCGCTTTCTGGGTCTCGTTGCGTGCTTCGTAGATCAACGCTGCACCGGCGTGGGCTTCTTTGTCGCTCTGGTAGAGTGACAAGCCCTTCATATAGGCTTTGAGGGCCTCGTCGTGCTTCGTCTGATTGCGAAGCGCTTCACCGAGCTGCGACCAGACGTACCGGACCTCGGCGTCTACTTCGCCGGTTTTGCGCAGCACCGTTTCCGCGGCCGCGTACTGCTTGGAACGGAGGAGGTTCTTGCCCTGCTGGAGGCCATAGCGGGCCTGCTCGCCATCGAGCTTGAACGCTTCGCCGAAGGCGGCGGCGGCTTCGCCGTGCTGTGCTTTCTTCTCGTACGCCGTGCCGAGCGCCGCGTGTATGCGGTGATCTTGGGGCGTGGCCGCGGCGGCGCGAGTGAGCAGGGGGATGGCCTCGTCGACCAGCCCGTTCTCGATGCGGACCTGCCCGAGGCCGCGCAATGCGCCTCCGTGCTCCGGCTCCTGCGACAGGATCCAGTTGTAGATGGACTCCGCGTCTTTCGCCCGATTGTTGGTGAAACGGGTGTCGGCCTCCTTGAGTTTGGAGGCGATCTTCCTCGCCTTGTCCTCCGGGCTTTGCCCATCGTCCGGCCCGCAGGCCGCGGGTGCGAGCAATAGTGCGGACAGCATCAGTACGGTGAGTCGGATCAAAACAACCTCCAGAAACTATCAATATCACGATCTGCGGAATCTTGTCCATCTGTGGGGTATGTCGGGCGCGAACGAGGGCCTAGGCGTACGAGCCACGCACAGCGGCGCTCGGTGACCTCACCCAAAAGAGGTCCGCGACGGGCCGCAACGACGACCTGCGCCGGTGGCTAAGGTGGGGGGGTCGTTCCTGCGCCTCGCAGCCATGAAAAACGGATGGGGGCTGGTGCGTAGGCGGCGGTGCGTAGGCGTGGTGCGTAGGCGTGGTGCGTAGGTGTGGTGCGTACGCGTGGTGTGTAGGAGGCGTGGTGTGTAGGAGGCGTGGTGTGTAGGAGGCGTGGGGCATATCTAGTCAGGCTCGCCCGTGCCGGTGCATCCCGTCTGCGAGCAGGCGGAGAGCGTGAACTTGACGTCTCGCCCAGGGCCCGGCGGCGCGAACTCGAAGATGACCGCGGCGCCTACCGCCATGTCCGCAGCATCTAAGGGTTGGATGGCCATTTCGCCGAGCAACTTGCCCTTGACGACACGGGAAGGGTCGGGGACCGCGTAGTAGCCCTCAGCGTCGGTTGTTGGGGAGGCGCAGTCGAAGGTGTCTTTCAACAAGATGGTAGACCCGCCCTCCTCGAAGGCGATCACGCGAAACGATGTCATGTTCGCGCTTTCGCAGGTCAAAAAGCCAAGGTCTCGGCGCACGAACAGGTGCGCTGGCGCGTCTGTGAGCCGGACCGGAGACAGGTTCGGCCCGACTGTGGCCCCTTCACCGAGCACCTCAACCCATAGGTCGGGCGTGCCTCCGCTGTCGATCGTCCCCACGCCTTCGTCATTTCTCCCTACTACCGATAGGTCGTAGGTACCCTTCGCAACATCGTCGAAGCGGACCTCCAAACTGGTGTCGACGCAGGGGACGGTGACGGTGCTGTCGCCCAGGGTTGCCTCCAACGTTGAGATGTTGACCTCGGCGCAGGTCTTGCTGTTGCCGAGCTCCACCGGTACCAACACGGACCCCGGTCCGGGGTCGGACTCGCAGCCTGTGGCGGACGCGCCCACGAGTAGCGCGGTGGCGGCGACGACGGCCGTTGAGGCACGAAAGGACGCGAGTTTCGGGGATAGTGAGTCGATAAGCGGAACGGTCATCACGAGTTCTCGTTGGGTCGGGTACGTTCTATTCAGCGTACTGATTGGTGGTTGAGACGCAAAAACTTGCTTCATGTTCAGCCGCCGACGCTGGCGAGAAACGCGGGCATGGACCTGTCGGAAATTTTCGGCTTGGAGCGCTGGCGACTACAAACAACATCGGTCTTCGATCCACGCGATGAAGCGAGCGCTCCGACTCCTCTTTCTCCTGTTGTGCAGCGGCCCGTTGCTCGCCGGATCCGCTGCTGTCCGCGCGGACCAGGCGGGTGCTGAGGCGGCTGCGCAGCATGCGGATTCGGACACCGCGACCGACTCCGACACCGACTCGGGACGATCCAAGCGGAGGCGAGCTTCGCGGGCGAGCGAAGGGCGTCGCGCAACCGCGCGCGCTGAGGAGGCGCAGCAACACAGGGAAGCGAGGGCGTCGCGGGGCAAGTCCGGGGCGAAGTCGCGGAGCAAGCCGGGGGCGAAGTCGCGGGGCAAGTCGCGGGGCAAGTCGCGGGGCAAGTCGCGGGGCAAGTCAGGGAGGACGCGGGGCGCCGGCAGATCCGGAACCACCGGCGTGGGGTCCACAGTCGAACCGTCGGGCGCCGACCCAGCGTCGTACCGGGGTAAGAAATCCAAGGCCTGCGGCTACCAGATGCCGCTGCATCAGCACAAGGTGTTGCCCGGGGAACACCTCGGGCAGATTGCCGGGCGCTACGGTGTCATGCGGAAGCATCTTGTTGCGCTCAATACCCAGCTCAAAGATCCCGATCGAATCTTGCCGGGACAGAAGATCCGTGTGTGCCCGGAAATCGCCCCGCGCGAGCTCGTGGAGCGCCAATACGAGGTTCGACGCGGCGATACGGTCGTCGCCATAGCAAAGGCGCACGACCTCACTACGAAGGAGCTCCTGGGCTTTCAGCGTGGTCGGATCGCAGACGCGGACCAGATTCGTGTCGGGCAACAGTTGCGAATCTGGACCCAGGGCGCAGTGTTGTCAGATTTTCGTCCGCGCAAGTTGAGGGCAACAGGCCGAAGAAGATTGCGCTCTGGCCACAAGTTGGCGAGCACCGGCTACACGCACCTTCGTCGCCCCCAGAATGCCTACGGTACAAAAAAGACCGTCGCACTCCTTCGGACGGTCTTTTCGCGCTATCACAGGAAGAGCCGGGGCGGGCCGAGACTTCATATTGGGGACGTGAGCAAGCGCGGTGGTGGACCGCTCAAGGGTCATGCCTCCCATCAGCAGGGCATGGACGTGGACCTAGGGCTGGTGTTGAAAGGATCCCACGCCAGTGTGACGCGGTTCGTGACCGGTACGTCCGATAATTTCGACGTGCATCGCACGTGGGTCTTGGTCCAAGAATTCCTTCGGACCGGAGAGGTTCGGTTCATCTTTCTCGACTACTCACTACAAAAGCTGCTGTACAAGCACGCTAAGAAGCAGGGAGTACCAGAGACAAGACTTGATGAGTACTTCCAGTACCCCCGCAGTCGGAGGCGGCACCACGGCATTATTCGTCACTGGCGCGGCCACAAAGACCACCTTCATGTGCGATTTCGCCGCTAGCGAGCCCTGCCCGTCACCGCTCCAGGGACGCTGTCGCTCGACCTGAGTTGGGGATACGAGCCGCTTACGTCGTGGGCTCTCCACCCGGAAGGCCGCTCACGTCGGGAACGCGACCTTTGGGTCGCCTCCGCAACGCTTGCTGTGCGACTTTGGTCTGCATGTCGGTGATCAGCGGCAGCAGGCGCTTGTTGGTTTGGTTGAGCTGTTGGAGAAGCGACTTGTTGACCGGATCTGAGCGGTCGATGGTTGCGTAGAGTTCGTCGAAGAGCTCGGCTAGATCGCTGGGTACCGCGCTCGATCGAGGGTGGACTTGCGTACGATTATGTGGCTTGACGGCGGCGATCGCCCGCTTGAGATCACCTGTGCCGAGCCATTGCAAGGTGGCGGTGACTTCGCGCTCGGGGTCCCGTAGGACACGGTCGTAGCTCATGAGTCGTGCCGGGTAGCGGCGCAAAGTGATATCGCGTACGAGAGCGAAGTTCTCCATCCACCATTCATACGCCGGGGGGAAACGATATGGGGTGGGCGCATCGGGATGCCGCTTCTTGCGCTGTTCGTCTTCCATGGCGTAGAGCCGTTGGATAGAGGCCTCGTACTCACGCCATTCGCGGACATTGGCGAGCAAGCGGGAAATGTACGCTCTCTCCGTCCGGATCACGCCAGGAACGAAGACCTTGACGGCGTATCCGTCGACATCTTTGGGCATGAAGTAGTTGCCCGTCCGCGGATGGGGGTTGGTTCGCCAGTAGACGCCCTGGCGGAGGATGGACTCGTAGAAACCGTCGGGGTTTGCGGTGGCGAGCGTGGTCTTCCAGTTGCGGGGGAACGCCTCTCCGAGGATAGGCAATCCTGCGGCGGCCATGACTTGCATCCACATGCTGGTTCCGCTGCGTTTGGTGCCGGAGACGATGAACATGCGCGGGGCATGGTGCCGCGCATTCCCGCTTGATGCTAGCTCGCGCTCGCGGAGGCTAATAGATCGCGTTGCGCTGTGATTTCGAGCAGATTGGCCGGTGGGTGGTGCGGCTCGGGACAGGTTTCGCCCCGTCGCATCGTCGCTCGTCCGTGCCGTTGCCCGTCCGTGCTGTCGCTTCGTCCGTGCTGTCGCTTCGCCCGTGCTGCCGGTCGTCGTGGTGTGGCTTAGTCGCTTGGCTGCGCTGCGAAGGTATCGGCACTCGCCGCGTGCCACGCCCGGGCGTAGGGGGCCGGGACGGGTGCGTTTACAAAAGCGCCGGGCTGGACGTAGTCGTACAGCTCGCCGTAGTGACGGGTTTCGTGGGCGCTTATTCGCCGATGCACGTGCCAGGGGCGGAGCTCGTCGGTACGGGTGAGTCCCATCGCCCCCAGGAACTCTGCCACGGCGTGAAGGGTCTGTTCGTGGTAGCCGAACACTCGGTCGACCTTTGTCGGCACGTGGAGTCCGACGACGAGCTCCCCGCGCTGGGTCGCAACTCCAGCGGGACAGGAATTTTCGTTGCAGCGGAGGGCCTGGATACAGCCGAGCGCGAACATCATTCCGCGGGCCGAGTAGCAGGCATCGGCTCCCAAGGCGATCCGCTTCACCAGGTGAAACCCCGTGATGATACGGCCGCTGCATAGGAGTTTGACCTGGTCTCGTAGCCCGGCGCCGACCAATGCGTTGTGCACGAAGCTTAGCCCTTCGAGAAGCGGCGTGCCGATCGCGTTGCAAAACTCGAGAGGAGCCGCGCCCGTACCCCCTTCGGCGCCATCGATCGTGATGAAGTCCGGCACGATGCTCGTCTTGATCATTGCCTTGGTGATGGCGAAAAACTCCCGGCGCTTGCCGACGCATAACTTGAACCCCACGGGCTTCCCACCGCAGAGATCTCGAAGCTGGGCGACGTACTCCAACAGGCCTACGGGCGTCGAGAAAGAGGCGTGTGCGGGGGGGGAGATGACGGTTTGGCCCGCCGGAACGCCGCGAATCTCCGCCAATTCGGAGGTGACCTTTGAGCCCGGGAGGACGCCGCCGTGCCCAGGCTTGGCTCCTTGCGAGAGTTTGACCTCGATCATCTTTACTGCATCGAGTTGGGCTGTTCGCTCGAAACGAGTCGGGCAGAACGCCCCCTGTTCGGTGCGGCAGCCGAAGTAGCCGGTGCCGATCTGCCAGATCAGGTCGCCGCGGCCGGCCAGATGATAGGGGCTGACGCCCCCCTCACCCGTATTGTGGGCAAATCCCCCCCGGCTGGCGCCCCCGTTTAGGGCCTCGATCGCGGCGGAACTGAGCGCGCCGAAGCTCATGGCAGAGATATTGAAGATACTCGCGGAATAGGGCTGCCTGCAGTGTGGGCCGCCGATGGTGATTCTCAAGCTCGAAGGGTCCACGCTCGAAGGTACGAGGGAGTGGTTCACCCATTCGTATCCAGGTCGGTATACATCATGCTTGGTGCCGAATGGCACGGTTTGGACCTGACGCTTGGCACGTTTGTAGACGATCGAACGGTGTTCGCGGTGGAAGGGGCGCCCGTCGACGTCCGATTCCACGAAATACTGGTTGATCTCCGGACGGATTCGCTCGAGCAGGTAGCGACCATGGCCGACCACGGGGAAGGTTCGAAGGATGGCGTGCTGGCGTTGGGTGATGTCGTATATGCCCAGTGCCACTACGGGGAGGAGGAGCGCTGATACCCACAGGCCCGGCGGGAAGAACAGAAAGCTGATGACGGAATAGACCGTGAACAGCGCAACGAAGATGAGGAAGACGCGACGCATGATGGGGACGCGGATAGCCTACCGCATGGGTCGAAGCGGTCGAAGCGGTCGAAGCGTTCGAAGCGTTCTGCGGGTCGTCGGGCGAACACCACCGGACCGGCCCAAGGTGAACCGTCGGTGTGGTGATTTTGGCCTAACCTCTGCGCTCTGCGAGCCATCGGACGATCAGCCACAGCAGTCCCCACACGAGGGCAAGGTCGCCGAGGCCTGTGGCCGTGCCGTAGATCGAGATTTCGCCCAGGCCCCGACCCTCGCTAACAAGACGAGGGATGCCAGTGATCAGCGCACCCGCCCACACAGCGGCGAGGGCGTGGGCGTCGGCCGGCGTTCTCCATTTCCATCGCAGCACGAGGCTGGTCAAGAGGGCAGCGAGCGCGAGAAGGGTGGCGCCGTAGGCCATACCGACTTGTCCGACGACAACAGGGGCAGCGAGACCGAAGATCGCGGCATCTGTTTGTACGAAGACAAGCTGGATGGTTTCCGTGGTCCGATCCTGTTCGCCGCATGCGTCGGCTGGGAGCCAGACGCTACGAAGCAAGCGGCTGGTGTGGGGGACCGAAGTTCCGCACGCGGCGATCCGCGCCACGACCTTCAGAAGCGCGTCCGATGCCAAGATCCACACGCTGAGCGCGGCGGCGCGCCGTAGATCGCGTTGCTGGGTGCCGTACCCCGTCGACATCGTCGTGCGTAAGGGTACCTCAGGAATGGAGCCGGTCGGATGGTGCGGGCGTCATCCCCCTGTGGAAGTGGAAGTGGAAGTGGAAGTGGAAGTGGAAGTGGAAGTGGAAGTGCAAGCGGAAGCGGAAGCGGAGGCAGGGGCGCCCCCTGTGCGAGAAACGCGGCGCGCCGCGCACGCAGGATCTTGGCGTGGGGCGGAAGCGCTATGGCGCCGCTGAAAGTTTGACGGCTACGCCGCAAAAGCTACCCTAGCGGCGCCTCAGGCCGTGAGCCGGCCTGCATTCCGCCCCGTACCGTCCGAAGCCATGCAGCCGCCCGCCTCCCCCGAGCCCTCCGGCCAGATCTCCACAACTGCCCGTTCTCCCGACTCCTCGGATGACGGCTCCGGCTCCGGCCCAGGCGGCTCCTCCGGTGGCGGCTCAACTCCGGGCAGGATCGTGCGTGCCGACCTGGCCGATCAAGCGCGACAGAAGTACCTCCACTATGCCTTGAGCGTGATCACGGCCCGGGCGATCCCGGATGTACGTGACGGGCTCAAACCGGTGCATCGCCGCATCCTCTATACGATGTTCGAGGATCTGCATCTTACCCATGACGCCCGTCACCGCAAGAGCGCCAAGGTCGTCGGGGATGTGATCGGCAAGTACCATCCGCATGGTGATTCGGCCGTGTATGACGCGATGGTGAGGTTAGCCCAGGATTTCGCTATGCGCATGCCTTTGGTGGATGGGCAGGGCAATTTCGGATCCATCGACGGGGACTCCCCAGCCGCCTATCGATATACCGAGGCGCGCCTGACGGAGCTCTCCTCGGAACTCCTTATCGAACTACGTAGCAAGACCGTCGAGCTTCGTCCTACTTACGACGGTACGGGCGAGGAGCCCGTTGTGCTTCCGGCACGGTTTCCCCAAATTCTCGTGAACGGTGGTACCGGCATCGCGGTCGGCATGGCCACGAGTATTCCCTCTCACAACCTCGTCGAGGTCATTAAGGCATGTGTCTTACTGATAGCAAAGCCAGACACGTCGGTCCGCAAGCTCTTGCAGATCATCAAGGGTCCCGATTTTCCCACCGCGGGGCGTGTGGTCGCGAGTCGGGACGACCTCGTGAAGGCCTACGAGACGGGCAAGGGGAGTTTCAAGCTTCGAGGCGAGTGGAAACTCGAGGCTGGACACGATGGGGCCGGCACCATTGTGATCCACTCGGTCCCCTATGCGGTAGAGAAGGCTGCCCTTGTGGAAGAGATTGGGCGCCTAATCGTAGCGAAGAAGATTCCAGGAGTGATCGGCATCCAGGATCTGAGTACGCGCGACGTAAGGGTGGAGCTGGAGATCGCGGCCAAAGGCGCAGTGGATCCAGAGCTGATCATGGCCTACCTGTTCAAGCACACACGGATGCAGGTGACGGTCAAGGTCGACATGACCTGCCTCGTGCCCACGTCAAATCCCGAAGTTTGTCGCCCCGCACGTCTGTCCCTACTGGAGGTTCTGCGGTATTTTCTCGATTTCCGCTTCTCCACAGTGAAACGTCGCTTCGAGTACGAACTCAAGAAGCTGCAAGAACGCATTCATATTCTCGAGGGATTCGAGAAAATATTCAGTGACCTAGATCGTGCCATTCGCATTATCCGTAGATCCGAAGGCAAAAATGATGCGGCGAAGAAGTTGGTGAAGGCATTCGGCATCGACGAGGTCCAAGCAGACGCAGTTCTGGAGACCAAACTCTATCGGCTGGCAAAACTTGAAATCGAGAAGATACGGGAGGAACTAGCCGAGAAGAGGAAGCAGGCAAAACAGATTCTCGCCATCTTGCGCAGCGAAACGAAGTTGTGGGAGGTGGTGCGCATGGAAATGGAGGAACTGGCGAAGAAGTATGGCGACAGACGCCGTACGGAGATCAGCGGAGCGGACGACTTCGATGAATTTTCGCCCGACAGCTTCATTATTGATGAAGATGTTCACGTGTTGCTTACGCGCGATGGTTGGATCAAGCGGCAGCGGGCGATCAACCTCGACACCACGCGGATGCGCGAGGGAGATGAGGCCTTGGTCGTGATTGGTGGTAGTACCAAAGAGAGCATGATACTGTTTTCCAATCGTGGTTCGGCGTACACTTGCCGCATCAACGATATTCCACCGTCTTCCGGGCATGGGACGCCGGTTCAGAAACTATTCAAACTCAGGGATGGCGAACGGATCCTGGCAGCAACGTCAACCGATCCTCGCGTGATGGAAGAATTCGGCTATGACAAGCCCGAACTCGGCGATGACTATGAAGAGCCCTATCCTCACTTTCTGGCCGCGACGCGACAGGGGTTGAGCCTGCGTTTTACGCTGTGGGCCCACCGCGAGCCCAGCACGACGAGAGGTCGGCTATTTGGGAAGTTGCGAACGGGCGATGAATTCGTATCCGTGTTCCAAGTGTACGCAGAGGACGATGTGTGTGTAATTACCAAGAAGGGCAAGACACTGTGTTGCAGCGCCCAGGAGGTGAACCTACTCGGCGGACCCGGAAAGGGCGTGACCTTGATCAAAGTCGATCCTGGAGACGAGGTCGCGGGGGTCTTCCTCACCCGCGCCGCGATGGAGGTGGTGCGTAGCAGTGGCGGGCGGATCAAATTGAAGGATCGAGATTACCGTCGCACCGCTCGCGCAGGGAAGGGTCGTGCGCTGTTCTCGCGAGGCGTCGTGAAGAAGCTGGAACCTCCGGCTCCGGTGGCCCCAAGCTTCGGTGAGGACGAGCAGAGCGCGACCCAGTCGCCCAGCAGCAGGCAACCCAAACGGAAGTAGGCGATGATGGCGAAGGCGACGAGCAGCAAGAAACAGGACAGTTACGGGGCCGCATCGATTCAGGTGCTCGAGGGTATCGAACACGTGCGGAAGCGGCCCGGGATGTACATCGGCGGGGTGAATCGAGAGGGGCTACACCACCTGGTGTGGGAGATTCTCGACAACTCGGTCGACGAGGTGATCAACGGTCATGCATCCAATATCAAGGTCGTGCTCGACGCCGATCACCGCGGCGTGACGGTATCGGACAATGGGCGTGGTATCCCGGTCGACAAACACCCCAAGCTGAAAATACCTGCAGTGGTCGCCGTCTTTACCAAGCTTGGGGCGGGTGGAAAATTCGACGGCGAGAGTTACAAACATTCGGGGGGCCTGCATGGAGTGGGTGCTGCCGTGGCGAACGCCTTGTCCGAGGAGCTTCGGGTCTGGGTAGAGCGTGGGGGGGCACGCTACGAATGCTGTTTCGTGCGTGGTGAACTTCAGGGCAAGCTCAAGAAGGTGGGACCCGCGAAGCGTACAGGGACGGAGGTGTACCTGCGCCCCGACCCCGAGATGTTTGGGAAGATCAGACTCGACCCAACCATATTGAGGGAGCGTCTGGAGGCGAAGACGTATCTGCACAAGGGCCTCAAAATTTGCTTCATCGATCGCGGCACCGGCAAGGAAGAAGTGTTCTTCCATGCTGCCGGTATCTCGGAGTACCTAGGGAAGCTCGTCGAGCTCAAAGGCAAGCCCGCGGTGCATCCCGGGCACTTCTATCTGGAGCGGGAGGATGACCCCAAGCTCGAGGTCGCCTTCGCGTGGACAGAGTCGAGCGAGGGGATGATCTATTCGTTTGTCAACGGGGTGCCGACGCAGGACGGCGGTACTCATGAGCAGGGGCTACGCAACGCCTTGGGCAAGGCTCTACGTGCCTACATGCAGGCGCATAAACTCGAGCCCAAAGGCCTCGGGATCACACTAGATGATATTCGAGAGGGCATTGTCGCGCTGCACAGCGTGTATGTGCTCGAGCCACAGTTCCAAAGTCAGACGAAGAATCGGCTCAATAATCCCGAGGTGACCGGGCAAGTGGAGGCGGCGCTTCGCCCTGCCCTCGAGCAGTGGCTGCACTCTAACCGTAGTACCGCCGAACCCATTGTCTCGCGGGTCATCGCGTCGGCACGCGCGCGTGTCGCGTCACGTGCAGCGTCGGCATCGGTGTCGCGAAAGGCGGCTGGCGGCGGCCGGATCGGCTTGCCGGGCAAACTTGCGGACTGCTCGAATCGAGACCCAAGCAAGTGCGAACTTTTTATCGTCGAGGGCGACTCTGCCGGTGGCTCGGCGAAGATGGGTAGAAATCGCAGAACCCAAGCGATATTGCCCCTGCGGGGGAAGGTGCTCAACGCCGAGCAAGCGACATTGGCGAAGGTGATGGGCAACGAGGAGTTGGGGAATATCGTGAAAGCGTTGGGATGCGGGGTCGGGAAGGACTTCGATGTTTCCAAGCTTCGCTATCACAAGGTGATCCTACTTATGGATGCGGACTCCGACGGGCATCATATAGCGACCTTGTTGCTCACTTTTTTTTACCGATACATGGCGGACCTGATCCGGCGCGGCCACCTCTACGTCGGTCAGCCCCCTCTGTATCGCGTGAACGTGGGCAAGGAGATCCATTGGGCTTCCGATGATGCTCACCTCAAGCGGATCCTGGCGGGTGTGAAGCGTGGAAAACCCGAGGTGCAGCGCTTCAAGGGGCTCGGAGAGATGATGCCCGAGACGTTGAAATCCACCACATTGGATCCCGCCAGCCGCCGACTGGTGGCGGTGACCATCGACGACGAGCTGACAACCGACCGTACACTTCAGGACCTGATGGGAAAGGACTCATCTACCCGCTACCAGTTCATCATGGAGCGGGCCGTGGATGTGGAGGTTGTGGACGTGTGATCTGGAGTCACGATCTCGTGGGGCGACTGTCCTAGGCGGCACCTCGCACGGTCGCATCGGAACCGGGTCGGATGGGCTGGCAATATGTCCCAGAGGGGACCGGATCCCCTCTGTGGGACACCCACAGTGGTGCGGGTCGTGGCGTGGCCTACACGCAGAACACCGCTCGTGGCGCGGACTAGGCACAATGCTCGGTCGGGGCGCGAGGGAAGGGGGAGGCGTCCTCAACTCGGAGGACCGTAGGACGAACGGGGGAACGTGAACGTGTTCCAACGGATTCCGGTGGCCGCCGCCTTCACGCGACTGCCGCGTACCCGACAGCGCTGCTTCGAGTTACGTCAGGTGCTCGAGGATGCGTGTTGGGAAGCGTCGGATCGTGCGGACGACGATCGCATCGAGTTAGATGTCGAACTCGATCCCGCGCTGCCCGACTATGTTTCCGGGGACGGGTTTGGTTTGCATCAGTTGGTCAACGATGCAGTTGCGGCGGCGGTGCGGATCGCCGCCGTCTCGACTTTGTTGGTGAGAGTAGACCTCCTACGAAGTGTGTCTTGCGAACGTGTGGAGCTCGAACTTTCGGTCAGCATGGACGGCACGGCAACCCTCCCGGGGCGTATCCGTTTCAGCATGACTGTGGTGGCGTCGCCAGCGGGTCTGGATCACAGCATACAGCTCCAAGGAGCGCGCGCGCGCGTGCTGGTTGTCGACCCCGACCGAGTGGCGGGCAGGGACACGGCCCGAGTATTGTTTGCCATGGGACACTATGCACAGGTGGTCGATTGCGAACAGACGGCGACGCGCCGGATCCGCAAACATGTCTTCGACCTGGTGTTGGTCGACGAGAACACGCCCCATGTGAAGCGACTCGTGGACTCCTCGGGTCGGCTCAGCGAACGACCGGCGATCATCGGGATGAGGAGCGAAGCACGGTGCCTGAGGTTGCTCCCGGAAGTGGATGGATGGCTGCCGAAACCGATGGCTCCCGAGATCCTACATCCCGCGATCGTCAGCGCCTGCGGGTTGAAAGCGGCGCTTGACACGGTTTACCTGCCCCGGGCGGCATAGTCGGAGGCGAGCTGCCACGCCACAGTTTGGCCGGCGAAGAGCGGCACGGTGTCCGTAGTGCCGAGACGGTAGGTCGGCGGGACCTCCCATTCACGACGCTGTAGCACGAGTTGGCGAGCGTTCGGCTCGCGGCCGTAGAATCGCGGCCCGTGAAGGCTGGCGAACGCTTCGAGTTGGCCGAGTGCGCTGGCTTGTTCGAAGACCTGCGCATATAACTCGATGCTCGCGTGCGCGGTGTAGATGCCCGCACAGCCGCAAGCGCTCTCCTTGCGCGCGCGGGGATGGGGCGCGCTATCCGTCCCTAGGAAGAAGCGAGCGTGCCCCGAGGTCGCCGCCTCAAGGAGCGCTTCACGATGGCGTTCGCGCTTGAGCACGGGCAGGCAGTAGGCGTGCGGGAGGAGACCTCCGTCGAACATCGCGTTGCGGTTGAGTAGCAGGTGGTGCGCGGTGATCGTAGCGGCAATGGTGGCGCCGCCTTGTCGGACGAAGTCCACGCCTTCGGCGGTGGTCACGTGCTCGAGCACGACCCGCAGTGCGGGGAAGCGCTCGACGATCCAGGTCAGTTCGCGCTGCACAAACCGCGCCTCCCGGTCGAATACGTCGACACCAGGTTCAGTGCTCTCACCGTGCACGAGTAAAGGGAGGCCGAGCGCTTCCATCGCCTCGAATGTCGCGGCGAGACCAGAGAGGCCGGTGACGCCGTATTCGGAGTGGGTCGTTGCTCCGGCGGGGTAGAGTTTGATCGCAATGATATGGGGATTGTCGGCGGCGCGTTGGACCTCGGCGGGAGAGGTGTGGTCTGTGAGGTACAGGCTCATCAGTGGTTCGAAGTCGGACCCTGCGGGTCGAGCGGCCATGATTCGGGAGCGATAGGAGAGAGCATCCTCGACGGTCGTGACGGCGGGTTGGAGATTGGGCATGATCAATGCTCGCCCGAAGCGACGTGCCGCGTGGGCGACCGTGCCGGGGAGCGTGTCGCCATCGCGCAAGTGGAGGTGCCAGTCGTCGGGCTGGAGTATCGTCAGCTCTTGCATCTTTGTACCAGGTGGGGGTTCGGTGGGACGTGGTATGAAGCGGGATGTCAGAGCTTCTCGGCGCACGCTAGAAAATCTTCGCAGGCGTGTCTCGCTACGCAATCCACGAAGTGGCTGCGATTGTCTTCGCGCAACTCTTGGCCACATTGAATGGCGCACTCCATCCAAAGATCGTCGGTGTCCCGGCTCAGGGCACGCAGCTGGCGGGGGGAGAGCTCGGAGTCGTGAGCGCCGCAAGCGAGGGTCCGGTCGCAGAGTTGCGTGCACATACCGGCGATCCCGACACGCGCCACCGCGTGCGCCGGATCATTTTCTTCAGGCGTGGCGCTCAAACACGGCACAAGCGCGTCGCAGGTGGGCTGCTTCGCGCAGGCGAGCACCGCGTTGCGTTCGGCGTTGCGTGGTGGTCCGCGCTGGCAGTCCGCGAGGCATGCGCTGTCGCCCTCACCCTCGCCCTCGCCCTCGCTATCTTCGCACGCTCGCGCGCGGCGGCAAATCCTCTCGCAGGGGTCGGAGGGCGCGTAGGTCACCGAGGCGTTCGCGGACTCGGGGGGGGTGCCGGGGCCGGACGGATCGGGCTCGACCACACCGACGCACGACAGAAACGCGCGACAGTCCTGGAGATCTACGCAGTCGAGGAGCTTGGCCGTCTGTGGACTGGACACCGCGCTCGCCTGTTTGCAGGTGGGCGAGCAGTCGAAGACGAAGGCTGGGGGGTCGGCGAGCGCTGTCCGACTGTTCTCCTCGTTGCACGCCGAATAACGTGTGCAGGTCTGCGAGCACACCACACCGACTGTGGGGCGTGTCGGATCCAACGTGCTTGTCGAGCTCGGCTGTGGCGTGCGCACACCTAAGACACGGCAGGCACCGTAGAGCGTGGTGGCGGTCAGGGCGAGCAAACAGGGCAACACGAGCCTGCACATGAGGGGAGCGTAGCATCGCCCGCACACGCGCACGCTACGCATACTGCTGCAGCCTTCAGAAGTCCCCGATGATGTCGGAGAGCTTCACGTCCAGCGTTGTGGCGATACGGTACAAAATGGAGATGGAGGCCACTTGCTCAGCCCGTTCGATCTGGCTAAGCGAACTGATCGATAGGTTGACGTGTTGGCTGAGGATGCGCAGTGGCAGTTTCCGCGCCTTGCGGTAGTGACGGATCTGCCGACCGATGCTGATATGAAGCTCGTCCTCCGCTCGAACCATGATCCCTTTCTTGCGGGCGATCGTGGCGATTGTCGTGCGCATTTCCTCGCCGGAGAACGGCTTTTGCATATAGCTCGACACATCCAAGCTGATCGCGCTCGTGGCACTTTCGAGACTAGGGAACCCAGTCAGGATCAGCACGGCGATGTTTTGGTCGTGCTTCCTGATTTGGCCGAGCAGTTCGAGCCCACCTCGGCCGGGCATTTGCAGGTCCAAAATCAGGACGTGAAAGTCGTTGTGGTCGATGAGGCGCAGGCCGTCGTCGGGCTCGGTTGTTGTCGTGACGTCGCAGTCGTCTTGGGTGAGGAGGCGGTCGAGGTGCGCACACACATTTTCATCGTCATCAATGACGAGCACGCGGAGCAAGGACACGCCGTCACCATGCCAAAAAAACACAGGCGTCGGGGATGCCTCGCCGCAAAGTCCCGCGGCGAGGGCGGGGTTCTTTGCGGCGAGTCAGATTGTCGGGGCGAGAGGATTCGAACCTCCGACCTTTCGGTCCCGAACCGAACGCGCTACCAGGCTGCGCTACGCCCCGGAATCGGCCGAGCCAGTTATCAGATCCGAGGCAATGTTGTCAAAGGGGTCGGCGGGGATCAGTGAATCGCGGAGGTGACGCGGCGGATATGAATGTGGGGTGGAGGCGGGATATCGGGGTTGCTGGGGAGGCGGTGCTGGGGCCGACGAGAGGTTCAGCTGCTGTCCTTGTTGCACGGGCGTGGGGGCGTGGGGGCGTGGGGGCGTGGGGGCGTAATCGCACGGTCCGATCATGGGCTCCACGCATAACACACCCCCGCGCGTTCTCCGACGACCGCGCTCGTGATATGCAGCAGCCGTGGGGCATCCACAGCTACCCTCTGAACGAGAGAACAGTCCGCACCGAAAATCGCGACTCGACTTGCGCCCCCACGGTCAGTCGTAGAGACTCCACGCGTACCGGGCGTTCTCGAGCGCGGAGCACAGGCATCGATCCCATCGCCACTGCGTCGAGCGTAAACCAGTTCTTGTCGGGTACCTGGGTGCCCGTCGTCGCCGAACCCCAGACCCGCCAGGACACCCGGCGCCCGACCCCACTGGATGCACCCCCGGCCCCGTGGCAAGGTTCAACAGACCGAGCGACGCCCCCGATACATCATGGGCGACGTTCACAGGTTGCCAACCTGCCCGCCGTCGACTTCCTTCCGAGCCACGTTGATTCGGGCCGAGGTTTGCACACCTGAGACCCCACCGCCAGCCTGGTTGGTCCCCTCGCCGCCCTGGAAGCCGTCGACCTGAGCTCAGTTTCACCGGAAATCGCCACACTGTTTGAATCCACACCATGCATCTCTTGGATTCGCACGTGAAGTCGCTTGCCTGCGGACAGGATCTTCTGCCCCACAAATTACGGCGCACAGGGAAAAAAACACACTGGAGAGCAACGGGGGCGTGCCCTCTGATCCGAGCGCCGATCTGGGGCAATCGCAAGAGGCGCGACGAACGACTCCGCCACCCGCGCAGGGCGTGGGTTTCCCCAACGGTCCGGCACGCCGTGTGCCATGAGGCCACAGCATCCGAGCCCGGCGCCGTTCGCTGGTGTCGTCCCGGCACGTGACCAGAAATCGATTGCCGTGCGATGGATGTGGCCTTGTTAGCCTCCTTCACTGGCCCGCACCGCGTCAGGGTTGCAGCTGAACGCCAAAAACGGTCTTCCACGTGTATGCGCGTGATTCCCACAACTGGATACAATTGGCACCAGGAGCGCCGCGCAACCATTGCTCCCCTGTCGTCGATCTGGTACATCCCATCGTGCTGCTCCGCTTACGTTGGCACGCAAGTCTTGCGTGCGTCGGGCAGCCTACCCGCTAGCACACAAGGAGAGTGACGAACATGCAGGACAAACAAGCTCAAACAAGCTCAAACAAGCTCAAACAAGCTCAAACAAGCTCAATTTGTACCGCGGTACACCCGAGAGCGCCCGCCGCCGCACTCCCGTTCTCTCAGCTGTGACGGTGGTAGGCGTTGTGGCGGCCCTGTGCATGTTGCCTCGTCCTCCCGGTGACGAGGACCGGCAGGCGTCCGGCATGGCTGACGCCCAGCACAGTGCTCGAGCTCGAAGTGCGCCTTCGTTTGATCCCCCCGCGAGCATTCCGCAGGTCGTCGACGCAAGCCCTGTCGACCATTGCTCGTTCGACAGCGAGCCTCCGCCGGTCACGGTGAATTGGGAAGGAGCTGTCGCGGGCGCGGGTGGTGTGATCTTGCCAGTCGGACCTTTACCTGTTCTGGAGATCCATAATGTTTCCGATCAGGATGCTTTTGTGGCGTTCGACATCGCGCAGGCGTTTTCCGAACAGTCCTCGCTATCGAAGATCGAGGTGAAAGCTGGGCAGCGTTCGCGTGTACCGGTTCCGCTACGATCGCTGCCCCCGAATGAAGAATTTCGCTCAGAAGAGCTGGTGGTGAAAGCTACAATTACGATCAACGACCGGGCTCACACGGTTTATGCCCCGACCATGTACCATCACGAAGAGCCTGGATCGGGCTTTGTTCTCTATGATGAAGTCGCACTCGCGGAGCATTTCTTCGGCGGAAGAAAGCCATCGAATGCTCCCGAACTGCGGGCTGCCGCGACATTCGCAGAAGAAGATGATGATGACGAGGGGGTGGATCTGGGAGGCTTTGTCCGATTGCAACGGACAGGACCAAACAACGAAGATGAGCCAGCGAACCTGAAAGTCGGTCGCTCCGATCACGGCCAAGGAAAGCCCACGCGGGGGCTGGAGGAACAGAGCATATGCGTCAATTTGCGTGTTGCAACGACGACGGACAATCTCAATACGACCCAAGATCATGGCAGCTTCATCGCCTGGAAAGCCCGTGGCATCCGCATGAAGGTGGAGCGAAAGTCGGGTAGCAACTGGGTCACACACAAGAACTGGACCTATGCCGATGAGGATGGGTGTGTCGAGTCGCTCACGACTCACCTTGGGCAGATGCGCGTGAGAGTCTCCAGTAGAGGCAAGCCGAAAGACGATTGGTACGTGCGTGTACACGCGAGCGTGAGCCAAGGCCTTATTTCCTACACAAGTCAGTCATGGACAGCGAACTCAGCCTCCGAGACGGTCACCTTCTCAAGCGAATACACGCTTCTGCGATTGTACGCCTATATCTCCCATATGCTGAACCATGACTTCAACGGTGGCCTGGATGGCGGAACGCTGCATGTGCAGGATTACACGAAGTTCACCCCGAGCCGTCCCTGTAGTGCCACCAGTAACTCCGCCGCCTGCGACGGACTGGACGGAGGGACGCTCAACATCCAGATTTGGAGAGATGGTTCAACGGACCATACGCGTCGCAAGTTCGTCGTCGCCCACGAAATGGGACATATTCTGCATCGGCGAGCCGCTTATGAGCGCGGCGGTGAGAAGGGAAACAACAGTTGCAGTCTCGGAGGCACAAACACATGTACAACAGGTAGTGGTCACCAGTTGCGTTCTTTCGAACGGAACAGTTGTGCTGCCACAGAAGGATTTGCCGATTTCGTTGCGACCGACGTGTGGAACACACACAGCACGAGCGCTTCGAATCCGACCGCGTACTATGCCTCCAATACGACAGAGGTGAATGCGGAAAGCGGGCATTCAGGCTACGAGTCGAAGTATTGTGAAGACGAATGCAGCCCGTCTTGCGCTTCGGGACGCGGGGTCGAGCTTGATTGGTTGCGTGCATTTTGGGACTTTCATACGAACAACGGATCCTCTGCCACAGGTGATCGTCAGAGTCATTCCGATATGCTGGACGCTGTGATTGGCGATTGGGGCAACAGCGACGCGTATGATGAAATTGATGATCACCTGACAGGTACGGACGACAATCGCTGGCGTCAGTACGGCAAGCACAACGGTATCGACCATTAGTCGAGTTCAAATCGAAGATGCGGGCCGTCGGATGAACACTTCACTATACGAACTAAAACCACGACAGGTGCTGGTTGCCTCCGCCCGCATTTTCCTGTGCGCGTGCCTTCTCACGTGTGGCCTGTCCCCAGGAGAGCCAGCGGTGGCCCCCGACAACTTGCATGAAGCGGGTTGCACGGAGAGCACGGGTGACGAAATAACATTGTTGACATGCGAACCCGAGGTGCTCGACACGGAGCTATTTCATTGGCGGTCCGGCGCACCATGGACGAACCAAGGCCCGGAGGGAAATGAAGATGCGTGGGCGAGTGCGGTGTGCCACGTGGCGGCCGTCACGCCGAGTGAGGGAGGCGGCGATGAAGTCACGTTTTCCTGTTTCCCGCATCCGGACGATATCGGTTTTCGTTTCGAGGAGACCGTTGTCGCACAGTTGCCGCATGGCTCCATGGTGGCGGCGGAGCTGGACGGGGACGAAGAAAACATCAGGCTTGAACAGTGGCAAGAGGTGGATACGACCGAAGGCGGAGGCGGGCCGAATTGGGGCCGAATCCTCATTGGGAACCGTCCGGTTGCGTGGAGGGTTGGGGCCGGCACATTGGTGGAGGGCGTGGAGGTGGAGATGGTGCCGCGGCATCCGTTGGCGGAAAACTGGTACGGCGGTCTCGCCATTGCTCGGCAGTACGATATCTGCGGCGTGCTGGAGTCACTGCACGCGTGCTCATCCGATGAGCGCTACGCGCTCATCATAAACGGAGTCCCCTCCCTCGACCGCTCGGTGGGCGTGATTCGCACCGCCAACGCTTGCTACCACAGCAACACGCTCCTGGCGCGTAGGCGGTCGTTTGACGCATGGAACCCCGACTGTGATCCTGACACATTCGAAGGCTATGTTGGTGACACCGTGCGGTTTTCGTTAGTGGAGTTGGCTCCAGAGTAGCCGAGCCTGGATGGGTCGCAGAGCCTAGCCCTGTGTGCCAATAACAGGTGGGACATGGCCCCTGGAAACTACTGAGTAAAGGGCGGAGAATGGACCCAGACCATGCCCAAACCTCCGAGCACCAGCGAGATCATCCCGCGGCCTGGGAGCGACCGCCGACAGCGTCGCCGATGGCCCAAGGAAGAGAAACTCGAGCACGAACTCGAGGTCGCCAAGGCCGTGATCGGGTTCCAGGAAAAAAGCGCACGAGGTGCTGGGAATCGCCCTGCCGGACGAGAAGACACCCGAACAGTCGTGGAGCTTGTGAAAATGCGTGACGGCGAGGGTTGAGTTCGACGGTCTCGATGGGGGGCTGGTTGCGGGCATTGCGGCTCCCGCGCTCAGGATGCCTCGCCCTGGCGACCTCGTACACGGCCGTGGGGTGGGCGAGAATGGCGACGTCTCGGCCGTCTGCGGCAGTTTACTCGAAATAGTCGCCTGGAACTTCAGGTTGATACTGTGTATGCTGATTCATGACAGGAGGTCTTGGATACTTTACCGTGACGATACGCTGTCGGAGCGGCGAAATCTGAGTCATAGGCTTACGGCGAGTTCGTAGGCGTCCACGCTGAATTCGTCGTCGGGGCCGAGCTCGGCTGCCTTGTGGATTCCTACGCCGTTGATTCGGACGGAGCCGTCCCCGGTGATGGGACGCAGCTGGGGCCGATTCGGCATTCCGCTCCATTCCAATACGGCGTGAACGCGCAACACGTTGCCCCCGCGGAGCATGATTTCACACCGATCCCCGCAGCCGATCTTGTAGCTGCCCGGAAGGAAGGTGCGATCTTCCAAGGTGTGGTCTGGGTGCAATATCTTGAGGGTGCCCGCCACCGGAACCTGCATGTCCTTGTGGAGTATGAGTCCGAGCATGTTGGCGAGGGCTCCCGCGTCGGGGGGCCGGTCGCGTGGGCTCTTGGCGAGAGCCCGCGCCAGTCCGGATACCAACGCGTCGGGAAGGTTCGCACAGCCGGCATGCTGGCGTATCGGGGTCACGTCGTTTTCGGCGTGGCACTTGAGCCAAGCTGATGGCGCGTCGAGGTAGGCTTCTTTTACCTCCTCAAGGGATCGATTGGCGTGGAAGGGGGAGTGTCCGCTGAGCAGCTCGTACAAGATCAGCGCCAGGCTGTAGACGTCGCTGGCTGGTGACAAGACCCGCGTATGCAGCTGCTCTGGTTGGCTGTAGTGGGGCGTGCCGACGACCATGTGGACATCTGTGGCGTTGACGCCCACTACCGGCGACCCGTCCCACGACCGCGCGAGCCCAAAGTCGAGGACTTTGATTTGTCCGTTCCGTTCGACGAAAATATTCTCGGGCTTGATGTCGCGGTGGACGATGCCTTTTGCGTGGGCTTCGGCGAGGCCCAAGCAGGCCTGGTGCACGATCGTGACCGCCTGGGCCGCGTGCAGCGGTTTGTCGAAACGATGCCACGCGTCGAGCGTGTCTCCGTCGAGGTAGTCCATCAGCATGTAGACGTGGCCGTCGGGTCGCAGGCCACAGTCGAAGGTGCGGCAAACGTGGGGGTTGGTGAGGGCCCGCAGGATCGTGACCTCGCGCAAGGCGCGTTGCGCTTCGTCGGGTCCGGCGATCGACTCGCGGCTGAGCTTGAGAGCCAGGGGTACCGGATAGTTGGGGACTCGTACCTTGTAGACCGTAGCGAACGTTCCCGTGCCCAATAGGCCGAGGACACGTATGTGCCCTGCGTACAGATCTCCAGGCTGCAGCTCCAGCGTCCCCATGGTAGGGAGGCGGAGGTTAGCATACGAAAGCGTGAGACATGCCGACGAGCACCGCCCTACCGACCATCCCGACACTGGCCACCGCATTCGCATCGCCAGAGGCGGCCGGGCGACGCGTGAGTCCACGCCTTGTCGCCACGGACGTGGACGGGACCTTGACAACCAGTGGCGCGATCGGGTCGAAGGTCGTGGCCGCCGTGGCGTCTCTGCACGCCGCCGGGATCGAGGTGATGCCTGTGAGTGGGCGCCCCACCGGAGAGGTTCTTGGCTTGTGTCGCTACCTTCCTGGTGTGCGGCGTGGGATCGCCGAGAATGGCTTGGTCGAGGTGATGCCGGACCGTGAACCCCGTTGGATCCACGGTGAGGCCCCGGACTTGGCTCGATTGCGCCGAGTCGGCGATGCGCTCAACAGCGATCTGTCGGCCCAACTGCGCGTGACAGGCGATGCGTTTTGTCGACTCGGCGATCTGGCGTTCGAGCGTGACGGGCGCGACGAGGCCGAACTGATCCGCCTTCGGGAGGCCGCGCGCCAACTTGGCGTGCATCTTGTTTGGTCCAATGTGCATGTGCATCTTGCCCATCGTCCGGCCGACAAGGGGGAGGCCGTGCTCCGGCTTCTCGAGCGTGATGGTATCGACCCTGCCGCCGTTGCCACGATCGGTGACGCGCCCAACGACGCGGGGTTGTTTGGCTCGGATCGTTTTGGGCTCACAGTCGGCACGGCCGACGTGCTGGAGCAGCTACCGCATTTTGAACGCCTACCTATGTTCGTCAGTCTTGCGCGGGAGGCCAACGCCTTTGTCGAGCTGAGCGACCTGCTCCTACGTCACGCGGCTGACTGACCCGGCGTCCGGGGTAGCTCCCGGCGGTGCACGGCTTGGGATGCCCACGCAATCTGGGCCTAGACAAGGTGCTTCTTGCATAGCGCCCGGATCCAATCTCGCAAGGCATCGCGGTCGTAATTTTCCCAGCAGAAATACTGGCCTGGCACTCCCATCTACCGCCTTCTAGCGGCGGCCCCGGCGCTGCCAAGCACCAGGGGAAGTCTGCCGAGTCGGCTTCCATGAGCGGGCTCCAAACCACTCCAAGATGCTACGGTGAAAAGCCGTGGTGGTGAGCGTTGGAGCAAAAGCGCCGGGGGAACTCAGGCAGGTATGGGAGACGAACGCAAGTGAACCCTCGCAGACTCGTCGTAAACCAGAGACTTGTCGTCAAAATCGGGGGCGGCTCTATCCCCCGAGACAAGCCTGTGTCGTGTCCGATCTACCCAACTGCGAGGCGCAGATTGTGCCGGCGCCGACCCTCGAACACTGTCGGACGCTCCAGGTGGTCGTCGATGGCCCTGTGTCCTCGACCGTGTGGAGTTGTGTGATGAGGGGAGCGGCTGGGCCTGGGCCGACCCTGCGCGCGGGGCGGATGCAGTCGTACTTTGCGGACGAGCATGTCGGGACGTCGTCGAGGGGGACGACGTTGAGCTGCGCCGTGCGTGTCTCGACGGCGACTCGCCCGAGTCTTCCGAGCGTTGAGCGCGCTGGTGGCCTGAGTTGATGCCGCTTGGTCGGCCCAGGCTCGTGCGCGGCACGGCCCCGACTCCATCATTCGCGGGCTACCAGCAGACTTCGAACGAGCTCGGGAATGCGGGAGCCGGACAAGTAGGAAGGTCGCTGGTGACCTGTGCCTGGAAACTGATCGTGGGCCGCCAGCACTGTCAAGGACCGGGTGACCTGATCCCATCACAGTTCGGCTGACGTGATCCCGACCGTGAGTCACGCCGGACCTCTCTGCGGTAATCTCACTCACGGCCCTCCAGGTCGCCTGACCTGATCCCAAG
>JAZGFE010000043.1:0-7348 GCA_036479215.1 Nannocystaceae bacterium
AGCTGCCGCGCCAAATCCAGTAAGGATGGAAACAACAAGCAGGGTATCGATGACTCTCATAAACGTGTTCGCTCCTCAACTCATGGGCCCTTGGTCGCGGTCGATGCCGGAGCTAGACGAGGCCTACGATAGGCCGGAGACACGTGTACCACGATCTCGATCCGTTCCGCACCTGCTCGAGGCAGGAAGCCAACACCGTCGCGTCCGCCCGGGTCGTCGACGTGCGGGTCTGCACGCAGCTCTGACTCGCCCGTTCTCCATATCATGCCCATAAACAAGCCACGGTCCTGCTAATTTCCTCGGCCTGCGACAGCCCCGCCATCGCAAAGGGTACGCGATGGCACGAGCCGCCCGGCCGCATCACGCTCGCGCTTTTGACGCGGACCGTCCGCGGCCCTCGTCACGCTGTCGGGGAGGACGTTCTTTCGTATCGCGGCTTAGAACGCGCCGAATGTCCCGCGCTCGGCTTCGCAGGCCCACGCCCCGAAGAAGATATACCGACGCTCGCACTTCACGAGGACCGAACCGACGGTGGTTCTCCACTGGTAGCGCCGCCCCATGGGACCACTGCGCTCCTCCCGAGGATGCTCGGTCGCCACGATGCAGGCCGCATCCACTGTACATGCGGTCATGCGCGCCAGGTGCTCGGTGTCCGGGCGGAGGCGTGCGTTCTCATAGGCTTGGTACGCGACCACGAGACTCCCCCCGAACAACACGTAGCTAAGAAGCTGTTTCACGCAGACCGATTCACCGCGATGAGGGTGCCACGGGGAGCTTCGCGGGTCAAAGAGCCCGCGCACGTTCGTTCCCCCTTCCTCGAGCCGGCCCTCGGCGAGCGCGGAGACTGCTATCGTGACCCAGATGTGGACCCCACCACAGCGGGTCCGGCACGAGCCTCCTTCGACAACATGGCCCACCCGGAAGCAGGCGGAGGCAAGCCACCTCTTCTCCCCGATTCGCGTCGGCCCCATGCAGTTGCGCCAGCGTACTTGGATCCCCGCCATGGTGCCCTGGAGAGCCACCGACGCTGGATTCGTCAACGACGATGTGGTGGCCTGGTACACGCGCTTTGCCCAAGGTCGCCCTGGCGTGCTGGTGGTGGAAGCCACGGGCATCCGCGACGTCGCTAGCGGCCCCCTATTGCGGATCGGCCACCCGCGCTTCGTACCGGGTCTGCGGAGGCTAGCCGACGCCGTACGCGACGCCAGCAGCGGCGAAACCAAATTGCTGATCCAGATTCTGGACTTTCTGGCGCTGCGCCGCCGGGTGACCCCTACCAAGTATTTCGCGTGCTTCTTCCGGCCCAGCGCGGAGCACCGAAAACGAGTCGCGGCTGCGCTACAGGACGAGCGCTGGGAACATGCGGACAATGAGGCCATGGGCAAATTGCTCGCAGCCGGCGACGCGCCACTGCTCGAGGCGGTTCTTTCCCGGAGAGAACTCCACGACTTACGCAACGGCGCCCGCGAGCGGATCGGCGACACCCACCTCGGCCACATCGCCTCTTTGCCCGCCGTACTCCCCAGCTTGTTCGCCGAGGCGGCGGCACGAGCGGAGGCTTCGGGATTCGACGGGGTCGAACTCCACTACGCCCACGCCTACACGATGGCCAGTTTCCTGTCTCGCACCAACACGCGCGACGATGGCTACGGTCGCACCCTCGCCGGCCGACTACGGCTCCCCATCGAAGTGCTCGACGCCGTGCGCCAACATACCGACCCCAGCCGTTTCGCCGTGGGCTGTCGTATCCTTGGAGACGAAGTGATCGAAGGCGGGACCCACCTCGATCAGGCAGCGCAGATCAGCGTAGCCCTCGCCAGCCGCTGCGACTTCTTGAGCATCTCCAAGGGCGGAAAGTTCGACGACGCGAAACAACCCAAAGTGGGACAGACCGCCTATCCGTACACGGGCCCCAGCGGCTACGAGTGCATGCCCACCGTCTACAGCGACGAGCGCGGGCCTTTTGCCCGCAATGTGGAACTGGCGGCTACCCTACGTACGGCCGTTCGCGCCGCGGGCCATGAAACGCCGATCGTCACCGCGGGTGGGATCTGCACGTTCGAACAGGCGGAAGCGATCTTGGCGACCGACAAGGCCGATATCATCGCTGCCGCCCGACAGTCGCTCGCCGACCCCGATTGGTTTCTCAAGGTCCATACCGGACATGGCCACGCGATCCGTCGCTGCAAGTATACGAACTACTGCGAGGCCCTCGATACTCAACACAAGCAAGTCACCTGCCAGCTGTGGGACCGAGCGTCCCTGCACACGCCGGACGCCACCTTGGCCCGCGGTGGACGGCGAAGACTCGTTGCCCCGCCCTGGCGCCACGGAAGCGGCGAGCGCTAGCGGGACGCGGCGGTGACCGCGTTCAACATACGCCGAAACCGACTGCGAGGCGGCGGATCATCCAACGCGGTCGCCGACATGATCGCAGATCGCACGCGACGCCAACCCGGTGCAATCACGTTCTCCCGCACCGCCTCTACCGCCGGCATCAGACCCCCGGGGAGGCCGCGCAGGGTCACCTCGAGGTGACCCGGGTCCGCTGCGACTCGGCGCACTTCCACGAGCGAGGCGAGCACGGTCAGCGCCCGCGAAACGTGAGGATTGTGGGCCAAACGCGGATGCGCCATGAGCTCCAACGCGACGGCGTTGCCCTCGGCCCGGAGCAGCACGGGGGACCGCACAAGATATCCAAGTAACGTGGCGGGTCGCGAAAGATCCAGCGCACCAGATTTGATCAACGCCGCCACAGCCGTATCCGCGTCTTCTGCCAGCTCCAACGCGACGGATTCCATGCGGATCTCGACGCACATCGTACCCGCCCCCATGGTGACCCGATCCACAAAGATGTCGGCAGAGCCCCGCAGCCGCGTCTGCATTTTTTCGAACGTGGCCGCCACACGTATGCCGGGCGGGACGGGCTCGATCTTCACATCGTGCACCTTCGAAGACCCGTGCAAAAACTCCGCGGCGAGCCACCCAAAGGCCGCCATCGGCACCCCGAACCGCAAGTCCAGTGCGTTCTTCAATGCTGTGCGCAGCTCGTCTGGGTGATCCCGGAGATAACGTCCGGCTGCTTCCACGACACGTCGGCTTCGGAGCATCACCGAAGAGTACGCCGAAACGATCGCGCGATTCCCCTACGCTCCACTGGCGCGCGATGCTTGCGCTTCGCCCAAGACGCCTCCACCGGCGCGCGGACGCTAGACGCGAGCGTAGCGATGGCGCGTCGGGTAGACTGGATTGGCGCGGACCCCGATGGGGCAAAAAAATCGCGGATGACGAAGACGATGATGACCCCCACCGACCTATCGGCGACCCACAACCCTCAAGTCCTCAGCTTCGAACATTTGGGTGTATTTTCGGTCACCGACACCCTTGTGGCCGCCGATCCCCGCTACGTCGAATCTCGGTTCGCAGGCCTGCGCACGGGGTTCCTGCCGGTGTGCTCCACACTCCCAGCAGAGCCTGGCATGTGGCAGGCCTTCGCGGTGCGCTCGGACGACGACCAAAGCGTGAGTTTTCTGCTCACCTGCCACAGCGATGAGCTGGAGAACCGGAGCCCTTTCGACGACGTGGAAGCCCTCGGCGTACTCACCATCGACACGGGCCAGGTCACCATCGTCGACGCGGAGCAGCGGGACCACCCGGCGCTGCAAAGTGCGGCTGAAGCGACCGATCGCAAGGTCGGCCCGCGCATGATCCACACCTACGGCGTCATCGCCGAACTCCCCAAGACCGGCATCTTCCCCCTGTACGCATCTCGCGGCGCCCGGAAGCGCGTGGTCTTTGTGGCCTTCACGCACGATTGATACCCTCCACGCATGTCGAGTGCCCACAAGCAAGCATTCCGGCGGGTGTTCGTGCCGATCGATTTCCCGCGGCAGCTACCCGCTGGCCACGGCGGAGGAACCGAACTTCCGATCTCCGATAACGCGACCGTGCACGTGTCCAACGCGTCCATCCGCGCGCTCGAACTCGCCCGTGATCTCACCGGCACCCACGGCGAATTGCGACTGGTGCACGCCACCGCGCCCCTCGACCCTTCGTCGATCTACACCGGCCACGGGGTCGGGGCACTGCGCGGCGCGATCGAGGAGATCCACCGCGACGCCCAAGAGACGGCACTGCAACTCCTCCGCGCCCTCGCCGAACGCACCTGTCCCGGCGCCCACGTCTCCTGCTCCGCAACACACGGTGTCCCTGTCATGTTCGTGCTGGACGAAGCCGAACGATTCGATGCCGACCTGATCATTGTGCCGGCCAGCGACCGCGGACGCGTCGCCCGATTCTTGTTGGGCAGCACCGCCGACCGCGTCATCCGGGAGGCCAAGTGCCCTGTTCTCGTGGTCCCCAGCGACGCGACGCCCAGGCAAGCACCGCAGCGGGCCGCGGGCACCTCGCCCAACACGTAGCCCCAACGGGTGACCAGCATCTCCATCGACTGAGATCTCGGACCCGACGAGGACCACCCGACCACCGCTCGACCGCCCGGTGGATCCCCCCAAGCGCGAGTGATGCGCGAGTCGGAGCCCACGGCCCCCCTCACGAATCCGCCCGGCGCACCGCGTGCGCCGGGCGCAACAAGCGCGCGCGCTTCGGGCATCAAAACGTTCGGAGTCAGCACAACAAGAGGCTATCCTCCCGACCCTCCTATGCCCGACGAGCACAAGTCGAACCTCGCCATCGAAGACGAGATGCGTAGCTCCTTTTTGGACTACGCGATGAGCGTAATCATCTCACGCGCGCTCCCGGACGCGCGTGACGGCCTCAAACCGGTACATCGCCGCATTTTGTTTGCGATGCACCAACTCAAAAATACACACGCTCAAGCCTACAAGAAGTCAGCTCGTGTGGTCGGCGACGTGATCGGCAAGTATCACCCCCACGGCGACTCCGCCGTATACGACGCACTGGTG
This sequence comes from Nannocystaceae bacterium, assembly GCA_036479215.1. GTDB lineage: Bacteria > Myxococcota_A > Polyangia > Nannocystales > Nannocystaceae > FL481. The sequence goes on from JAZGFE010000043.1 coordinate 4,926, forward strand.
CGTTTGGCCCAGAATTTCTCGATGCGTTATCCGCTCATCGACGGCCAGGGCAACTTCGGTTCGGTGGACGGCGACTCACCTGCCGCCATGCGCTACACCGAAGTACGCATGGCCAGGATCGCGGCCGAGCTGTTGGCCGACCTCGAAAAAGAGACCGTCGACTGGGCCCCTAACTACGACGAAAAAGAGCTTGAGCCCACCGTACTGCCCACGAAAGTGCCGAATCTGCTGCTCAACGGCGCCGTCGGCATCGCGGTGGGAATGGCAACAAATATCCCGCCACATAACCTCAGCGAGCTCATCGACGCCACTCGAGCCCTGATCGACAACCCCGAACTCGACACACGGGCGCTGCTCCAATACGTCAAAGGCCCCGACTTCCCCACCGGCGGCATCGTGCTCGGGCTGGCCGGAATTCACCAAGCCTACCTCACCGGCCGCGGCAGCATCGCCGTTCGCTCCCGCTGCGCCATCGAAGAGGACGACAAGGGCCGGGAATCGATCGTGGTCACCGAGATTCCCTTTCAGGTGAACAAGACCCGCCTCATCGAACGCATGGCGGAGCTCGTCCGGGAGAAGCGCCTCGAAGGCATCTCGGATATCCAAGACTACAGCGATCGTACCGGTATGCGGATCTGGATCCAGGTCAAGCGCGATTCCGCGGCACAGATCGTGCTCAACAGTCTCTACAAGATGACCGACCTCCAGACCTCCTTCGGCGTCAACATGATCGCCATCGTGAATCGTCGGCCACAAGTGCTCACGCTTCGCGACTGCCTGAGTCATTTCATCGATCATCGCCGCACTGTGGTGACTCGGCGATGTCGTTTCGAACTAAGGAGGGCGGTGGAGCGACGCGAAATCGTAGAAGGTCTCGGCGTCGCTATCGACTCCATCGACAAGATCATCGCGCTCATCCGTGCCTCGCGTGACCCCGAGGTCGCCAAGCTGGAGCTCATGTCCGAGCCTCTGCACGGTTTCGCGGGTTTTCTCGAACGCTGCGGCCGCCCCGACGAGGAAGTGGAGCTCGCGCGAGCGGGCCCCTACCAACTCAGCGAACGCCAGGCCAAAGCCATCTTGGAAATGCGCCTGCAACGACTCACCGGCCTGGAGCGCGACCGAATTGAGAGCGAGTTCAAAGAACTGTGCGCCACCATCCGTGAGCTCGAGTCGGTCCTGACGGACCGCATCCGTTTGATGGAAGTTATCCGGGACGAACTCACGGATATGCGTAATATGTTTGGCGATCCAGAGGGGCGCGACTCGGGCCCCGGCGGCCCCGACACTGGTGGTTCGCGCCGCACCGAAATCGTCGAGGTGGAGCACGAGATTCAACCCATCGACCTGGTGGTGGATGAGTCGATGGTCGTAATGACGACGCATCAAGGCTACGTCCGCCGAATCCCCACCACCGAGTACCGCGTGCAGGCGCGCGGTGGAGTGGGTGTCAAAGGCGGCACGGGACGCGACGCCGAAGACTTCGTCGTCGACGTATTCGAAGCGAGCGCACACTCTTCGGTGTTGATGTTCACCAACACCGGAAGGGCCTTCCGCAAACGTGTATTCGAGCTCCCCTTGGGGCGCCGCGATGGGCGGGGCAAAGCGTTCGTCAACTTCCTCGACATGCGCGAGGGTGAGACCATCTTGCACATGGTCCCCTACCGGGAGGAAGAGGTGGGTGACAGCCACTTCGTGGTACTCGCTTCCAAGGCCGGCTATATCAAGCGCACCTCGCTGAAGGAATACACCAATATCCGGGCTTCGGGACTCATCGCCGCGACCGTAGCGGATGGCGATCAGCTCATCGGTGCCCACCTCACCGACGGCACCAAGCACATTCTCATGGCCACAGGAAACGGTATGGCGATACGCTTTACCGAGTCCAACGTACGCCCCATGGGCCGCTCTGCTCGCGGTGTCAAGGGCATGAGCCTACGCGACGACGACAACGTGGTGAGTTTGCTCGTCCTCGAACCCGACGCTTCCACCTCGTTGCTCACGCTGTGTGAAAATGGCTTCGGGAAGCGCACCCCCGCCGGAGACTACAGGGTTCAGAGCCGCTCCGGATTGGGCCTCATCACCATCAAGGTCACAGACCGCAATGGATCGGTGGTCGGCATGCTACCGATCGAGGATCAGCACCAACTCCTCGTGGTGACCAATCGCGGCAAGGCGATCCGAACCCCCGCGGCCGGCATCAGCACGCTCGGTAGAAACACGCAGGGTGTGCGTATCATTCGAATGCGGGACGAGGAACGCGTTGTCGCCCTCGAACGGATCACAGAGGCGGACGAGGATCCCGAGAGCAGCGACAACGACGACAACAACGACAACGACAACAACGACAACAACGACAACAACGACAACAACGACAACAACGACAACAACGACAACAACGACAACAACGACAACAACGACAACAA
>JAZGFE010000044.1:0-3912 GCA_036479215.1 Nannocystaceae bacterium
GTTCATCACTAGAAGAAATACCCCTCCCAAAACTACACATCCCTCCACAGTCTCGCTCCACCTCCAAACAAAACATTCCTCCTCCTGACCCCGTCTGCCTCATACACAAAAAATCTGACACCCTCCGTCCTTAGCCCGCGTGACCATCGAGGGTGGTACCTTCATCTACAAAGGCGCCTACTCGCCGACAAAGGGTGCCAGGCCTTTTCGTGTAATTTTGCACGCTAAGGCGAGCGATGGCGCGCGCGATTGAGCAGCCACGCTGTACGCACAGACAAGGTCGAGACGGGAACATGCCGCGAGAAGCCCCGCCCAGCGTGTCGCCGCTGCTTTGGTTCTTTCTGTGGGCCACCCCGAGAACAGAGCCCCACACCCTCTTGCAAACTTTGCCGTAAAGGCGCGTCGCGGAGCGTTCTTGGCCTCATCGGGTCCCGAGTTTTTCAGACACGCGCGCAATCGCACGACACCAACCAGCAATGCGCGCACTTCACACCCGTGCGCGCTCTCCGACCCGGCTCATGCTACTTAGGAGCCGTTGGAAGACTGCTCGGATAGAGGATCACCTGGTCGGGTGCGGGGGCGCCATCACCATCACCATCACCATCACCATCTCCGGAATCGCCTGCGGATACGTTCGTGTCCGTTCCCGCCTCTGCGCCTTGTGTGTCTGACTCGTCGGCCTCGCTCGCTGCCGTACTCGATGTTGAACCGACCGTAGAGCTGGTCTCTGACTCGGAACCGTCTGGTGACGATTCGCTCCCGTCGAAGGCCGGGTTCGACATCGTGCATGCCACGGTCGTGCCGACGAAAAGTAGGCACAGCCGACCCATGAGTTGAACGCTAGCATCCCTTTGGCGGGGCGGCCTCGGACCAAAATATCGTTCGATGTCGCCCAAGGATGAGTTTCGATGCCGAGTTGAAAAGGGATGAGATAGCGCCCTATCACTCGTTTCGAGACGACAGGCAGCAACCATGCAGAAGTTGCAGGCGCCGGAGGCTGAGATTGCAGTGAGGCCGAGGCGGTCAAAATCCGTGGCAACCAAGGCTGCCCCTGTAGGTTGCGCTCAGGCGCGAAGGTCAGCGGGCAGTTCCGCGTGCCAGTTGACCGTCGCATCGAGCTCTTTGAGAACTGAAAAGAAACCCCACTGCAGTCGATTGACCATCACGTAGTCAGGCGGCATGGGCGGCATCTTCGGAATTTTGGGCACGCGACGTCCGTCCGGAAACAGGAGTTCGCGTTTTCCTTCGAGCATCATGTCGACACTGCCGCGGGCGTAGGCCTCGCTAAAGTGGTGTGGCCTATCGTAGATGATGGGCTCGAGGCAGTAGAGCAGAAATCCTCGCGCCAGTGCCCAGACCTCGGCTTCGTTGGGGTCGAACTTGAGGGCTGCGGCGACTTGTCGGTCAAACTCGGCCCAGTCTTGGGGTGCATCGCTACGAGCCGCCACGATCGCCGCACGCACGTAGCCACGCATGTCCATGCGCGTCGAGTCGGGCATCTCCTTGACGCAGCCGAAGTCGAGCAGACACAAGCGCTCGTCGGGCATGAAGAGGTAGTTACCCGGGTGCGGGTCTGCGTGCAGAAGACCCCATTCGTAGAGTCCTACGCTGGTCACGCGACAAAGTGCTGCCGCCCAACGATTGCGCGTTTCCTGGCTGATCCCGCTTTCGGGCCCACAAACCTCGGCCAATTCCCTACCTTCGATGAACTCGCTGACGAGCACGCGCCGGGTGCTGTGCTCGGTGAACACACGCGGGACGTAGAGCACGGGGTCATCGCTGAGTTTCTCGGCGAAGGCCGCCTGCATACGAGCCTCGCGTTCGTAGTCGCATTCCTCCAGCAGGCGATCGCGTAGCTCGCCGAGGACCCTACTGACGAGCTTGGTGTTCCCCGAGGCTCCCAACATCGCCAGCAAGGGGGCGGCCAGTCCCTTCATGAAGCCGAGGTTGTTCATGTCAGCGCTGATGGCCTGTTCGACTCCAGGGTATTGAATCTTCACCGCGACGGCACTGCCATCGTGCAAAGTCGCGCGGTGTACCTGACCGATGGACGCGGCTGCCAGGGGCGTGTGCTCGATGTGGGCGAAGTGCTCGTCAATGTCACCGAGCTCTTCTTGAAGCACCCCTTCGATCGCTTCCCAGGACATGGGTGGCGCTTGGCTCTGCAGGCGCCGGAGGGTCTTTTGAAAGGTGGGCTTGATCGAATCGGGGAGGGCGCCGTCCATGTAGGACATCATCTGCCCCACCTTGAGCGCGAGCCCCTTAAGCTCGCCGAGGGTCTCGAGCATGTCTTCGGCGGCGACGACCGAACTCGCAATCAGCGCCTCGCTGGCCTTGGCGTTCGGACCGCTCTCCCGCCAGCGCTGCACGGCCACTGGCAGCGCTTTGCGGGCTAGATTTGCCATCTTGCCCAGTCGACCCAGCCGCGAACGCGAAACCCTGTCGCTCATGAGCCATATCTAAGCCCTTCTACAGCCCTCGCAAGGGCCTTTTACGCCATCTGATGTGACGATCTGCGCCCATTCGGTCCTGGGGAGCGTTCGTGCTTGGGAGCTAGGGCGACCAATCGGCCCAGGCGTGCCCCATCACGAACGACTTCGCCAACTCACGCGAGTTCTTGTTGATGTCACGTTCGCCGAGATGCAGGTGCATCACCGAGCCCGTAGCCGGTGCGACGGTCACAATATCGAGGGTTCGCTTTGCGGGCTGACAGTCGATCAGCACCCAGGCATCTACGACGTAGCCCCCGCCCTTGATCACCTTGCCCGCGCCGTCGCGCCAGGTGCTGGGCTCCCACTTCACCAGGGGCTCAAAGGCCTTGCGGTCCGCGCTGAGCCAACTGGAGGTCGCGTCTTCGCCCAGCTTGCGTGCCAGGGTGTCGCGCGCGAGTCGGACGTGCACAAGATCGCTATTCTCGCTTGTGATGGCTTTGCGGATCTGCGTGTAGCAACGTCGCGCATCCTTGTCTTTGTCCTCGCTTGAATCCATGTGGACAAAGACGAAGCCGAGCTCTCGCCAACCGGCTTGGGCCGGCTCGGGGGTCGCCCACAAGGTGGTGATGAGGCCAGCGAGCGGGCAGGCTCCCCAAGCACGCGAGGTGCCTCGAGACTTGCCATCGGTCAGACTCATCGCAACGCTCCCTTCTCGTTCTTCACCAAGGCCGCGATCAGCTTCGGATCCTGACCAAGCGGAGGCTGGCTCGCCCCGTCGAGGTGCATCCACAAAATTGGTGCCTTGGGCCCACGGACTAGCACGGCGAGCGCGTTCATGCCCTTGGCCACTCGGCGTTGGGGGGGCTCCATACGCAACACGATCACTGCGGCCGAATCGCCTAAGGCCAATTTGCTAGGAAGCTTACGGCGCGATTTCGGGTCCACCGTATCGAGCCAAGCGTGAAGTTCAGCAACCCGCTCCGGCGCAACCCGCTCGCAGTGGCGTGCCGCGAGCCCTTGCTTGCTCAGACCCGCGACGAACTTGTCGAGCCCACGTTGCTCAGAACCCAGCAGTTCGTGTTCGCGCAAGACGACAACCTCAACGCCCACGCCGTCTCCGCTCGCATGCTGCGTCGGGACAGGGGAGTCGGCTGCGTTAGTGGTCGGCACGGCTGTCAAGGACCGGGTGACCTGATCCCATCACAGTTCGGCTGACGTGATCCCGACCGTGAGTCACGCCGGACCTCTCTGCGGTAATCTCACTCACGGCCCTCCAGGTCGCCTGACCTGATCCCCAGTCGTCATCCTAAGCGGCCTTTTTTCGCGCCCGCCGAGGGGGGTTCCGATAGGAATCCCCCTCGATCTCAATGATCTCCGCATGGTGCAGAAAACGGTCCAGCACCGCTCCGGCGAGGAGCTGGTCGTTGAAGAGTGGGCTCCACTCTGGGAGCGCTCGATTGGATGTGATGATCACCGAGCC
>JAZGFE010000045.1:0-6060 GCA_036479215.1 Nannocystaceae bacterium
CTCGGCCGTGCCTCTGGGACTGCGACCCCCGTTCATGCCAGTTAGGTGTCCACAAGGCCCAACTCCCAATTCGCGCACTTTACACCCCCTGCGCGTTCTCCGACCCCCGTTCATGCCAGTTAGGAGCACACGAAAGCAATGGGAGCTCCAGCAAAGGGCGTATTCGCTCAATGCCCGCCGTCACTGGTTACAGGTGGGGGGAGAAGTGGAAGTGGTTTGCTGAGCTTTACTCGTGTCTAGGCCTAAAACAAGCGCTAGGGTGGAGAGGCTATGATCGCATCTCCAACTCTGCTGGCCCCAGCATCGCATCCGCGCACGGCTCCGAAAGTTCTAGACGTCGCTGCTCTCCGGTGCGTTCCTATGCGCAAATCCCGTGAAACGTTGGATTTGACCCCATTACTACGGGAAGGCGTAGTTCAGGGCGTCGCAGTGTACATACCCTTGAGGGTAAGAGTTTGCCCAAGCGCACATCGCCGGGCAGCGGGCGGCGGCTCTGAGTTTGTTGCTGAAGTGGATCCGCGGGCCTTCAAGTTCTGCGCAGCAACCTTTGAGCGATGTGGGGTCTTCGGGTTCGCATGTGCTTCGTTCGCCCTCGAGATTCTCGCAGATGCATTCGCTAAAAAAAGTGGTCCCGTTTGCGTCGCCACTATCGTTACATTCGATCTCGAAAACGGGCGATGCGGGGAACTCTGCTTCTATTTCGAGTTCGAGATCCGTCTGGCTATGCCACTTCTCAAGTGTATCGACGGCTTGGGTGATATGGATGGTTCCGTGCACGGCCCCGATCTTTATTACAGTGCTTCCGCCGTCGACACTGATTAGATCAAGCTTCGCAAGGTCGCGCTCTTCGCCGAAATAGGGCGTTATGTCATAGCTTCCCGTGTGTGCCGAGCCAACGGTGAGGTGCAGCCACCAAAATGTGTCCGTTTCGTCCGGCGCGAGCTCATCGAACAAAGCGCAGGGGGATGGTGTTTGTTCGGGGAATATGGCCGCCCTGAGAAGGCTGCCGTCAGGCGGTTCATTCAGGTACATGAACGAAAAGATCGTCTGGTTTGATATTTCGATGTCGCGCAGTGCGTCAGTCCATTGCAGAGATGAGTGCTGGCCGCAGCTGGAAAAACATAGCCAGGTAACGAGCGTTGCGATCGCTCTTGTGGGCGAGGTCATGGTTTTGGCTTACTCGCCGAGGTCGAAGCCTTCGCAGGGGTCGTAGTAGGCGACGTCTTCAAAAACGGACATTTTGTCGTGGGTGGCCAGGTCGAGGCGAATGACCATGTACGCGACATCTTGACCGATAGATTTGTCGTTCACATCAATCGGTACAGGCCCGTATGTAGTGTCCTGGTAGATAATTTCTAAATCAACCTGCCTAGACTTGTTGGTACCAAGGAAGCTGTCCGTTGCAAGGAGTGTGCTTGGGATATTATCACCGATTACGGTGCACACCTCTATTTCTTCGCTACCAGAAGGACCGTGCGTATACGTGCCATCCGACACATAATACACAAGGAGTGCGCCGTTGCATCCGCTGGGTCCCGGATCGATACCCTCGGGATGTACGACGCCGACGAGTAGGCGTGTGATAAAGACAGAGTTCGCCTCGCAGTGTTCCGGCGAAGAAGTGTCCGGGCCTGATTTGGAACAGGACGCCATGAGCGTGGACACGCTCATGGCTAAGATGTACGCAGATTTGTCCGGTGAGAATTTCATGTCATGGCTGGACTAGCCCGAACGGGCCGCGAGCGAACACTGTACGCTCCTAAGTAGCATGAGCCGGGTCGGAGAGCGCGCACGGGTGTGAAGTGCGCGCATTGCTGGTTGGTGTCGTGCGATTGCGCGCGTGTCTGAAAAACTCGGGACCCGATCAGGCCAAGAACGCTCCGCGACGCGCCTTTGCACGGTCCAATACGTACATCCAAGCTTTCGAGCAACGGGCCGATCGCTGAAGTTGCGACTTTGATGCCGCATGATCGAGGGACTGCCATGCTTGAGTGAAGCGTCGGGCGCGGCTTGGCGTGCCGGCTACCGTTCACTTGCGTGCGTCGACTCTTAACTGGCATGCAGGGTCGGAAAACGCGCATGAATGTGAAGTGCGAGAACGAGAAACCGTGGGCCGGTCCCATGCGATTGCGCGCGTGTCTGAAGACTGGGGGGGAGCTCGATCAGGCCGAGCATGATCTGGGAGGCAGCTTCATCGCAAGGTTTGCGAGGGCGAGCGGGGTTCTTCCTCCCCGTCGGCCATAGACTGAACCAAAGCCGCGGCGACAAGCTAGTTGGGGTTTCTTGTCGCGTCTTGGCCTCCCCTCCTCGTCCGCGTGTATGGGGGAGACCAGGGAGGCGTGTGGCCCTCCATCCTCTGAGGATCCGGTTCCTCTCGGCCCGCCCCCCTCGACCACACCGTCGATCCAGTCGGCGCAACTCGAGACGCGCGTCCGATGGTCTCCGCCACGGGATCGGCCGATCCCGGCGCGATTGGGTGCGTGTCCGAAGCCGATGAAGCCGGCGATGTACGTCGAGCTGTCCTCGGCGATGGGGGGACCGAGCCGCCGCGCTCGCAGGCGCTGACGCCGACGCCGACGAGGGCTGTGGTACCCGCGTTGCCCGGCGCCTCGAAGACGAGCTCGAGCAGGAAGTTGTGGCCATCGCTCACGATGCTCGTCGCGCGACGGAGCATGCCTTCGCTGAAGATTTCCCCCTCGCCCGGTAGGCCCGTCCCCGTGGTGCCAAGGCCGAGCAAAGCGACATCTGCGCCAAGCTCGGGGCGTTGCGCCAAGCTCACCCGTCGGCGGGTAGACGAACGCGTCTCGGAGCAATGGGGGCACCAACTTTCGAGCCATGCGTGAGACGAACCTGCTCGGCAGGCCGGCCATCAAATCTGCTCGGCAGGCCGGCCATCAAATCGAGACGTCACGCCGTACCGTGTCTTGCGACAGACCGCGTCTTGCGAAGTACGCCCGGGGTTGTGCTGCGTTGCGTTTCGTCACGCTGTGCTGCGGGCTGACGTCTCTGTTGCAAGGTGCCCCGCGCGCGGCTATCTACGTTCAGTCTTGGCCCCTTGGCGCCAGAGGGAGGATCTCCGCGGAAAGGCCATGCGCGGCGTCCTTTGGCGCAGTATTCCCGGCGGCTCGCCAATCTCGATTTGAGGCACGCCGGCTGTGATAGCGTTCGCTCGATGGCCAAGAGTCGCCGAGCGAGCGTCCCGTTGTCGCGACCGACCTCCCTGTACCAGCAATTGCTCCTGTTCCCAGAGCGGGCCGAGTACCTTGAGCAGGCCCGGTACGAACGCTACCTGGTACACCTGGAGCATTGGCAAGCGCTCTCCACGGAGTTCCGTTTGGGGTTCGAGGCGGTGTACGAGCGCAGGAGCGCTCGAATCCTGCTCGTTCACGGCGGACAAGGAACCGGAAAGACTCTATTTGCGCGCAGGGTGGCGGAGGACTTCATCCGAGTCAAAGAAGGCCGCCCCTGCGCGGAGGTGCAGCAGAACCTGTGGTTGCGACTCGCTGGCAGCAAGCCCGTAGATCGCGAGGTCGGGGAGAAGGCCGCTCAGACTACCGCCTTGCGACGAATACACGCGCGCAGCGGCTGGCTCGAAGAAGAGCGCAAGTTTGCGAAGAACGACACGACCGACATGCGAGTGTTCCTCGTTGACGATGTCCACAAAGACGGTTTCTTGCGTGAGTGGGCCGGTCTATCTGCCGGCGAATACATGCGACTGAAGGCAGAAGGTCACCTCGACGCGATCCTTGAGTCGGTGGCTCAGAAACTCGTGGAAGACTGTCGTGGTGACTTTCAGCGCGCGCTTTTTGTCTTGCTGTCCAATGATGCAGGACTTCTCGACAACCTCCATGAACAACTGGAACGATGGCACTCCGGGTTAGCGCATCGGGTCGAATTACCCCTCCCCGAGCCCGACCTCAAGGAGAAAATCGTCCGTACCAACACAAACCGGCTCAATCGGCTGAGCTACTGGTATTGTCTTGACCGAGGTGGTCCAGATGAAAAGAAGCGGGCCTACGACACAATGCGCGGGGATGGTGGTTTCGTTGACTCTTTCAAGGCCATCGATCGGGCATTGACCGAGTCATCGTCCCGATCAGGGCGACCAGCCAACAAAAACCTGCTTACACTCGTTACGTTGGGCTCCGATCCCCTGACGATTGCGAGCCACCTTGAGGCTCTCGAACTCGAGTCAGACGATGCACTACCGGGCGAACATGTCGGTACTTGGCTCTTCCGCCAACGTTGGGCGTCCACCCTGGCTACCGACGACCAAGAGTACGCTCGACGAGCCGAACTTCTGGAGTCCGAGTTCACACTGCGGTGGGTAACCCTAGACATGGCCGCCTGGTACCATCTCCACCACGCTCCTACAGGTGATGGCCTTTGCGAGACTCTCGTCGAGATCATGCGTTCGTCGCCGAGTATCGGTGATCTGAAGCCGGCCAAGGACAAAGCCAAACAGCTCGTCAACAATGCGAATGTGTCACTCTCGAAGGTTGATCCGAGTAGCGACGTATTCCGGGATTTCGAGTGCCAGTGCCGTGATGCCGGCCGGAGCAGAAGCCTCGACTATGAAGCTATGCTCGCGCGACGTTTTGGGATGACCCTGTCCCGTGGCCTGGAGGCACTTACTTCGATTCGACCGGACCTCACGCTCGCGCAGTACGAGCCATGCGCGGTCACGTCCGCCCCCTCATCAGGCGTCCAGGACATCAGGGCTACAATTCGACGCACCTGTCACGTCATCGAATTCACGTCGCACTTGCAGCTAGATCTTCGAGGGCTCGACGACTACCTTCGTTCCAAGGTCGACGTCTACGCCAGCCTGCTTGAGTCCGTCTGATCATCCGTCGGTCTCTAGGCCTAGAACAAGCGCTAGGGGGAGAGGTTATGATCGACTCGATATGCGCGACGCGTGGAGGCTGATTTTCTCGGCGGCGGCTGTTGCCTCCTAGCCCTGGCGAGGTCGGATAGTTGGGGATGCTGAGTTGTGGCTCGATCCCGCGACACGGGAGCTCGAACGCGAAGCGCAGCTCAGCTCAGACAGGCGCCCATCTTTCGTAGGCTCTCTCTTTGAAGGTTTGAATCGGACTGTGCGCACCAGAGGTGCTGCCTCTTCTCGATCTCGGAGTTGAAGAATAGGCGCACACATTTTCCTTTTCTTCCTCTTCACGAGGGTCTGGAAGGCCGTAGGCGTCGATCAACTCACCATCTCGCCTTCCACGAAGCCCCGGAGGGGAGCATGCGGAGCGGGGCGGTGTGTCGGTCTCGGAAGCCGCCCCGAGCCCCCGCACATCGCCAATGGAACGACCGTCGAACTCGATCGTGGTAGTCGATCGCTCCCGGCTGTCGGCGGTATGGAACGACCTGTTCTCACCGTGTGGATGCCAGTCCGGACCACCGGTCCTAGTTGGACTGTGCGATATGCATCTGCAGTCAATGCCATGGAGTCTTGGCGCGCTTTCGTGAGGGTGCACGCCGCCGTCTTCGCCTCCAATGGTCACGGCGCGCAGATTCGTTGCGCCGCAGTTGACGGACCACGTAGGTAGTGACGCTGCAGAGCGCCGTCGGGGTAATCTCAGGCTGCGCGAGCAGAGACGCGAGCATGTAGCGAACCTGCGGAACGGTCCATGCCGGAGTTTTTTTTGAAGGCGGCATTTTTCGCGCGCCAGAATATGCATCACAAGCAACGAGAGTGTCATGTGGTGATGCCACCCCACCCACGAACGGACTCGTACTCGGCCAGTCCCACTTCGCCTTTTGCGTGAGCGAACGACTGTTCAATATAGTGCCTGCATGCGGCGACCTTTGCCAATTTTTCGACCGGTACCCGGATGCTGTTGCTCAGCTCGACAGTGGAAAGTTCTCGGCCCCACATAGGCGCACATGACACCACGTTTGCCTACGCGAGTCGTGGTGATATGGTCGAGAAAAGTCTCACCCACATGGTCATACAAGCGCCCACAGAAACTTACGCGAGGTCGTAGATGTGTAAAGTCATATCGAGACAGTCCCCGGGCGCGCCTCGATTCGGGAGGAGTGAGCCAGAGTTCGAGT
>JAZGFE010000046.1:0-4066 GCA_036479215.1 Nannocystaceae bacterium
TCGTTCGCTCTCGATATAGACCAAGGACGCGAGTCCCTCCCAACCTTCGCTACAGGGGAAACCTTTCGGGACGGGCAACGTCCAGCACCGGCGCCGCTCAACGCGACCGTGCCCCTTGCTGTCGGTCAGGGAGTCCGGCGGCACATGATGCGCATTCGCCGGGTGATGGCTGTATGTGGTCGATTTGCCGGTCGTAGGCCGGTAGCGGTGCGCCGCGACGACGAATCGGTCATTTGGATGGATCCGTATGGGAGAATGAAGTATGTGAAATCCGTCGCGGGGGGATCGACAAAACGTCGAGACTATGCATTCTTCTTGACGTGGGCGCGTACGAACCGCGATCTGCAGAGAAACAACAGATCTGGGCCCGCTTGTCCCCCGAGACTCGGGCTCGGCGTCTAAAAGCGGCGCGCCGCCGACACGGGCCGATCAACGATCTGAAGGGGCGGCCGGTCCCCTGGCTCGCGGGTCGGTTCAGGCGATCGATTCAAGCGCTAGCCGCCGGACTTCCTGACGGAGCGTCATTCGGTGGCCGAGAGCCTTCCGCCTCGATCACGAGGCGGCCCCATTGAAGCCATCCTCGCCATCGCTATCCGATTGATGCGTGATCTGCCCTTCCGCCTCGATCACGAGGCGGCCCCATTGAAGCCTACGACGTGCGTACCTCAGCGATGCGCAGGTACATGGCCCTTCCGCCTCGATCACGAGGCGGCCCCATTGAAGCGATCGGTGGGCCGAGGATCAGCGCCTATACCGGGTGGCCTTCCGCCTCGATCACGAGGCGGCCCCATTGAAGCGCCCAACCTCCCCTCCCGTGCCCATGCCCATGTGTCCTTCCGCCTCGATCACGAGGCGGCCCCATTGAAGCGCGCAACGGAACGTGGCGTCGGTGAGATTGGCACCGCCTTCCGCCTCGATCACGATGCGGCCCCATTGAAGCGCGTAGGTCAAATCCGCGTAGGTCAAATCCGCGTATTTTCCGCCTCGATCACGATGCGGCCCCATTGAAGCGGGTCTTGTCATGGCGCAGGACACCGCGGGCAACGACCCTTCCGCCTCGATCACGATGCGGCCCCATTGAAGCGAACCCGCCGACATTGTCGCCGCTCTCCCTTCTACGACCTTCCGCCTCGATCACGATGCGGCCCCATTGAAGCTATCCAATGCAAGATGACGCCGCACTGGCCTCGCCGCACCTTCCGCCTCGATCACGATGCGGCCCCATTGAAGCGAGCAACCCCGCGCAGCCGACGACGGTGCCTACACCCTTCCGCCTCGATCACGAGGCGACCCCAGTGAAGCTGGCCACTGACGGTCTCCCCCTCCATCAGCGTATTTACCGCCTCAACCCAACAACCCGCTCAAACGCGGGCGCGAGCAACTTAACTGGGTCAGAAAACGGCAAGTGAGGAGGCGTGCAGCGGTTTCTTGAGCCAAAATGGTCAGGAAGATGACAGGCTTCAATGCGGTAAACGCGAGCGCATTGGCCCGCGAAGAAGGTGTACAGAAGAGCGCATTGCACTTGTGGCTCAACTCAGCGGCTAAGCTCAGTCGCGTGGCGACCACCGGAACAACCACTGCTCCAGCCAGCAAGAATCCTAAGCGACCGCAGAATTGGACAGCGGCCGAAAAGGCCAACTTGCTCGATGAAGCAGCCGCCTATTCCGACGATGAACTCGTCGTTCTCCGACACCGTTCATGCCAGTTATGAGCGACATCCGGCTGCCGATGCTCGATTTCCGCCGGATGACAGCTCCCACCCGTGCAATCGTAGTCGCGGTCGCAGCCGGAGTCGTAGTACTCGGCCTGGCCGCTGCGGTTCTCTATGCCCTGTCCGACTTCGTCACCGATGATGCCCTGATCAGCCTACGCTACTCTCGCCACCTCGCCGACGGACGCGGGTTGCGCTGGAATACCGACGAGCAACCTGTCGAAGGGTACTCGAACTTCCTGCACGTCGCCCTTGGGGCGGGCGCTCAGCGGCTCGGCATCTCACCGCTGGCTACGCTGCGGGCTCTAAACTGGCTCGCGGCTCTTTGTCTCCTGCCGGTGACGTGGTCGTTGGCGCGGCTGTTCGGTGCAGGACGTTGGGCCCTCGCTGCGCCGGTATGCCTCGGGCTGAACGTCCCACTGGCGTACTGGGCTGCCAGTGGCCTGGAAACAGCCCTGTACACGTGTATCGGTACAAGCGCGCTCCTATTGGCGTGGTCGTCTCGTCGAGCGCGGTGGCCGGTTGCGGCCCTCTTACTGCTCGGCTGCACCTGCCGTCCCGAAGGTCCGCTGTTCATACTGGCCGTCACTGCTCCGGCGGGTCTAGGCCTGCTGGCGAGCGCACGCAACGGGTGGGGGCGGGCCATGACCGATCTCGTCGGCGCCCATGCCAAATTGATTCTCGTCGTTGTCTTGGGTTTGGGTATCTATGGCGCGTGGCGATGGCAGTACTTCGGCTATCCACTCCCGAACCCCGTGTATATCAAGGCCAATAGCGGTCAACCATGGGATCTGATCGTGGATTTCGTGGTGCAAAACCCGATCTCACTCCCACTGGCGGTAGTGGGTGTGGTCCTGCGCCCGACCCCTCACCGAGTCGGAGGCCTCGTTCTCGTGCTCGCATACGGGATGATGCTCTATAACGTAAAGGCCTCTGTAGCCGACTTGCACCGATTTTTTGTGCCGGTCATCCCGACGCTGCTTGCGCTGGCTGCTGCAGGCATCGCTCACGTCGGCACCTCGCGGCCGTCCAGGCTGTTTCTCCCACTGGCGATGACCTGTCTCGTTGCAGCAACGCAGCTGGGTCATCCACAAAGTGGCATGATACAGGCTCGGCGACGCGTGGTGGCACTGAACGCTCGCATGCATGCTCGAGTCGAGTTGGTCCGGTGGATCCAACAGGCTGTACCCCATGGGCGTGTCGCTATCGGCGACGTCGGCGTGGTGGGGTACGGGCTCGACCTTCATGTCATGGATCTGTTTGGGCTCAACTCCAAGTCAGCAGCACACGACTTCAAGCACCGAAAGGACTACGTCCTTTCGGTGGTCAATAGTGAACCGCATCTCATCGTACTGGTGTCGAAACGAGCGGGCCAATTTGACGCAAAATACAAGACCGATACGTGGGTCCGCGCGTCGGCCCCATTCAAGAAGAAATACCGGCACGTGCACACTGTGTCGCCTCGACGCGGGCGTTACCACTACTGGATCTACCTGCACAACTGGATCTACCTGCACAACGACAGAACGCCATCCGGCGCTACCTCAGTCGCGGAGGAGTCGACTCGTCTCGTGGCGAAAATCGATCGCCTGCGCGGGCTGCACTAAGGTGGTGAGCTCGCCGCGGCGCGCTCTTGCGTGGCCTGGCTGCGCTGCCCTTCCATGGCGCACAGGGGATCGCGCACAGCGAGTGCTACTCGACCATCGCAATAGGACCGTGTGCATCAACAACATAGTCGGCGAGACGATTTTTCATTTGCGCGTGCATGTCGGCCGCGAACTGGGGGTCTACGGTTTGCTCTTCCAGCGTCAGGAACCGAGTTGTGCCTCCGACAAAGTCGTGGACCAACTTGTGGGTCGCCCCCACCACCGCGAGTCTGTCACGAAGAGCGGTCCCATCCAGGTCGAGTCGCCATGTCTCGACGATCGGCAGCCGCGGCACGCCCAGCGACCCTTCGGCGGCCAGCCTGATCAAGGAGATGCCGTCGCTGCGACCGTCAATGGGGGTCCCGGTGGCGGCCAGTACCGTGGGGAACACGTCCACAAGCGAAGCGAGTGCCGTGCTGCGCCCGACCGTTAGGCCGGGGGCGCTGACCGCCAGGGGGATGCGGATTCCAGACGTTTTTAAGTTCCAGCCGTGCCCGCGTTTTCCTCCGCGAATGGTCTCGCCGTGGTCTGCGGCGAGGACCGTGGTGAGCGGTCTCCTAGTTCCTACTGCCACCACTGCGTCTAGCCCTAAAACAAGCGATAGGGAGGAGAGACTATGATCGGCTCGATGTGCGCGAGGCGTGGACGCAGATCCCCCGGCGACGGCGGTAGCCTCGCTCTGGTTGGGTCGGATTGTTGGGGATGCTCG
>JAZGFE010000047.1:0-3690 GCA_036479215.1 Nannocystaceae bacterium
CTCCTGTATCAGGTTTTCGATCTTCGCGGCCAGGCTCTCGATGGGCAGGTCCTTCGTATTCGTATTCATGCCCTCCACATCCCACGACTCGATCGCCCCTTCAATCACCCCGCTGAACGGTTACGCCGCCACTGTGCCAACGTGGCACGCGTTGTCACGCGATGTCACGCGTAGCCCAAGACTCGCCATCGACGTCGCAGCGTGGCCCGCTATATCGCGGCTGCGGCTGCGGCTGCGGCTGCGGCTGCGGCTGCGGCTGCGGCTGCGGCTGCGGCTGCGGCGTGGATCACGAAAGAGATATCGCAGGATGAAGCAACACCAGATCGTTGCACCGGCTCGTTCCACTTTGCGTCGCGGCGGGTATCTTCTGCTGTGCAGCCAGCCCATCGTGGCATAGAGATCGTTGTGTCCGTGTCGGCGATGTCGAGTGTCGGCGATCGAATTAACTGGGTTTAACTGGCGGTGCGTAGGTTCCCTCTCCTATCTTGGGCAGGTCGCGTTGAACGAGGGTGGGAACGCAACACTGTGTTCCCGAGACGCGCGACGGAAACGGTAAGACACCATGACGACCAGAGTACTCACATACACAAAATTCGCTCTTCTCACCGCCACCGTGGGCCTGGCGTCGTTGCCCGCGAACGCGGCAACACGCACGGTCGCGGGGACGATCTGCCAATCGGAAAATGACCGCCAAAAAGTCACATTTAACAGTGACGGTGCGGTCCAGGCACGCAGCGGACAGCGAGTCGAGCTGAGATGCCCGCTGGTCCTCGACAATGAGGGCGGAGGGGAAGTTAATGTAACGCTTGCGGTGAGGAAGGACAAGCCCCAAGGCAGGAATCTGACCTGTACCCTGCGCTCCGTGGACACCTTTGGAGGATCGTTTCAAAGGGATCGCGTCGCTGTTCGGGACAAGGGAAACCAACTAGCGAGCTTCGATTCGATTGAGTTCGTGGAGGGAGGAACGGTCTTCCTCGACTGTAGATTGGCCGAGCAAGACAAGGTGTACTTGATCGAATACAGCACCGATAGCGAGTAGAACGGGATCGGGAGAGGGCGTTATGATGAACCTGCGCAGACTCGGAATGATCATGATAGTGGGGACCACTACGAGCGCCATGGTGGCGCTGGTGGTCACCACGGCTATCGCACTGTTCCCGCAGCGACGCAGCGACGCTACAGACGAGCAGTCATCAATGGATGGCGCCCGACTCCCGCAGGGTCGCCGGGCGTCCCGGACTTCGCAGATGTCGAAGCTCCGGGGCGCACTGCACCGCGCTCCCCGTACGCCGACGGCTCGGCACTTGCAGGATCGCGAGGTTTCGCCGGCTGGGCCGACCGACATGGGCCTCGCGGTGGAAGCTGCGGTTCCGCTCAGCTTCGCGGAGCGTCAGGAAGCCGCGCGCGGACGGGCGCGCGCTCGCCAGGGCGCGATCCAACATCAGCTCGGGAAGGAGGGGAGAGACGCGGATTGGGCCCCACAGATCGAGGCGAAGCTCGATAGCATTGCCGCCGAGTTCGAACAGCACGGTTTGGAGGCGACGGAGATCGTATCGGCTCGATGTGGGCGTAGCCTCTGCGAAGTGGAGGTTTTCAGCGGAAGTTCCGAGGAACATTCGGATGTGATGCAGTACATGGATCTCGAAGAACTTCCGAAGGTGTTCGGCCTCGAACATGAGGCGAACAACGGCCATGTGTGGATGTTGTATTTTGCCAGAGACGGGTTTGATCTACCGCGCGCGTAGGCGCGGTGGGCGATGGCGGCCGGGTGCAGGGGTGTCAAAATCCTTGTGTAGGAGGCAGACGCCAAGAATCTTCGGTCATCGGAAAACGCTCCCCTCCCCATAGCTGTTAGTCCATAGTTGTCGAGAATTTGGATCAATTCGAGAGGCATGCCAGACGCCGTCCCTGCACCGGCTCTCCCCGAGTGACTTCGATGTTCTCGCCAGTGTCTTCCCTGCCCAACTCGACGAGATGCTACGCCGTCACAAAGCTGTCACCGAGCGACGGGGCGCCAAGCTGAAAACCAGCGAGCAGTCCATGCGCCGTTCTCCGATACCGCTCATGCTCGTTAAGAGCATCCCAGCCACCGAGACCTCCGCTTCGACCCTGGTACCGACACAAGAGCGCCCTTTGCTTCGCGGATGTACTACGTTGCGCTCAGCGAGTCTTTGTCGGCACCGACGTTTTGGATCTGGGCGCCTTCGCGCCAGCGAGTATTCCTCTCAGATCTGCTTTTCACCGCAGGGGCGCGCACTGGGCGATGCCGCAGCGGAAAGAAATCGGACCTCGCGCTGTTTCATGATGGGCGCGAGCGCCCATCCGTTGCTCCCACCTAGAGCAAGTTCGAGTGAGCGATCCCGGAGAGAGGCCCGTTGGAGCTGGAGCCTCGCCACCGGAAGATGGACGTGGCGTGACGTGCCTCCACCTTTTGGCGGCCGCATCGGCGAAACTGCGGAGCGCGCCAGCCGCTCAGGAGAATGACGTTCACCTGACGCCGGCGCTCCGCGGCGGCACCGTCGTGGTCGCTCGTCTTGCGCTCGGTTGGGAGTTGCCGCGCACGATTCGCGCACTTACTTCGGACGGAGCACTAGCAGCACGCCTCCAACCATGGCACACCATGGCACACCATCAAATCAACAATCTGTCCCTTGTCCTCCGCTGCGTAGCGCTCTTGCCAGGCTTGCTCCTCGCGTGTGGAGAAGGCGAAGATGTTTCGCTCGGCGATGACAACGAGCGTATCGCCGCCGTTCCCGTCGATCTCCTCGGAGACTATCTTGGTGAGCGGGAGCTCGAATACACAACTATCTACGCCGAGATCAATGATATCACCCTTGACGCGGCAGCGACACAACGGACATTGATCGACATGGCGGGCGAGCTCCAGGCGGGATTGGCCGAACTGGAGCCGGAGCTGTTCGCAGGCCTCTGGATTGAACGGAAACTGTACGCACAGACAAGGTCGAGACGGGAACATGCCGCGAGAAGCCCCGCCCAGCGTGTCGCCGCTGCTTTGGTTCTTTCTGTGGGCCACCCCGAGAACAGCCCCACACCCTCTTGCAAACTTTGCCGTAAAGGCGCGTCGCGGGGCGTTCTTGGCCTGATAGGGTCCCGAGTTTTTCAGACACGCGCGCAATCGCACGACACCAACCAGCAATGCGCGCACTTCACACCCGTGCGCGCTCTCCGACCCGGCTCATGCTACTTAGGGGCCTTGCGCTCACGTTCGGCCGACCTCAACCATTCCTCGGAGGAGAACCGCCAGAGCCAATGGGGGGGGCTCCGCGGGCCGGCGTGCGGGCGGAGCCTCGTTGTTGTTTCGGGGGGGATCGGACGACACACCCCAAGTTTCGCTGTGGGGTGCGCTCAGGGCAAGTCTCAACTCGGGGGCGATCGCATGGCGGTGTCTGTCGCGTCGGAGGACGATCTTTGCTGAAGCGACGGCGGGCGAGGCACCGGAGCGCGCCATGGGTTGGGTGCGCTTCTCCGTGCGTAGCGTCTCGCTTCGAGCGGTGATCATGTCCCTGAACAGGGATAATCATGCCGTACCCTGTTCGCCGCCACGTAACCGTTCAGCCTCCAATATTCTCGATGCGAACTGCGCTTTTTCGGTTCGCGAACCACGCGTTTTGAAAAAAAATGAGGGATCGACTTCGCTGGCGTATCGTGATCTAACGATCGAGTGACGCT
>JAZGFE010000048.1:0-3334 GCA_036479215.1 Nannocystaceae bacterium
GCGAGGCTACCGCCGTCGCCGGGGGATCTGCGTCCACGCCTCGCGCACATCGAGCCGATCATAGTCTCTCCTCCCTATCGCTTGTTTTAGGTCTAGGTGGATCCTACCGAAGGGCAAACTGCGAGGCCGTAGGAACCGACGATCTGGGAGCCCCGTGGATACAGCTTGAAGACGCGGGCCGAATACGCACCGCGAGGATTTTGGTCGCTGCCGGTCGGTCCCCGAATACCGAGCATCTCGGCCTGGACGCCGCGGGGCTCTCCTGCATCGAGGGTCGACTATGGGTCGACGCCTACTGTCGTACACGAGTGCGGCACATCTACGGCATCGGCGATATCGCCGGATCACGACAACTCGCCTCGAGTTCGGTGGAAGAAGCTCGACGCGCCGTCAGCCACGCCTATGGCGTTCCGGTATCGGCGAACACCGAGACCGTCCCCATCGGGATCTACACCATTCCGGAGATCGCCAAGGTGGGCCTCGATGAAACCGAAGCACGCAAACGTGAGACGCATCTCGTTGTGGGCCGCGCCGATCTCGAGGCGAGAGGAGGCTATCACGCCGCTGCCGGCACCAAGGGTCTGCTCAAGCTCGTGGTGTCCCGCTCAAGCCGGCAACTGCTCGGCGTGACGCTCGTCGGTGAGGGCGCGATCGAACTCGTCCACCTCGGCCGACTCGCGATGCTTTCCGGCGCACCCATCGACCAGCTGGCGGACACGACATTTGCCTCTCCCACACTCGCCGCTGCCTACAAAGTGGCGGCACTCGACGCCACCCGACAACTCGCGCAGCACCGCGTGGCGTGAGCGCGCGCACGTCGTCGACGCCACAGGCTCTCCCCTCCATCGCGTCGTCTCTGCACGCTGCGATACACTGCCCTCGCATGATCTCGCGCCTGGTCCCTGCCGCGTTTGTGCGTTGGTTCGCTCGCCCCTATGTGGCTGGACACTCCATCGAGTCGGTACTCCGTGTCGCCCATCGCGAGAATTGCCAACACGGACATCTCACCACCATCGACCTGCTCGGTGAGGCAGTGGAGTACGCCACCCAAGTCGAAGAGAACATCCGCACGTACGAGCGGCTGATCGAGCGCCTCGCCCACGACAGCCGGTTCCCGGACCCACAAACCCGCCCCTCCCTTTCCCTCAAACCTTCCGCCTTCACGTTCGGTGACAGAGAATCTGCTTCCGAGCCGCTCGCAAGATTGATCGAAACCGCGCACGCGAACCGTGTGCAGACCACCATTGACATGGAATGCCGCCAATGGACGGACTTCACCCTTGATCTGAGCATCGGGCTGTTTGAACGCGGCATCGATGTGGGTACGGTGGTCCAAACGCGATTGCATCGGACCCGAAGCGACCTCGAACGGTTTCCCGCCGGAATGCGGGTTCGCCTCGTGATCGGCATCTACAACGAGCCAGCGTCCGCCGCAATTACCGACAAGTTGCGAATGAAGCAGCGGCTCGTGAGTTACGGCAAGAGGCTGTTGCAACGTGGCGTTCACGTCGAGTTCGCTAGCCATGACGAAACGTTCATCGCACGCTTCGTGCATGAAGTAGCTATCCACGACCCGGGAAAATGCGAAGTCCAGATGCTACTTGGGGTCCCCCGTGACCGCTGCAAGCACCAACTCGACGAGGGCGCGTTCGGGGTGAGGGTGCCCGTCAGGATTTATGCGCCGTTCTCGATGGGGGCCGAACACGCCACCGCCTACCTGCGTCGGCGCCTCGACGAGAATCCAAGTATCGCGCTACTGGTGCTACGGAATCTTCTGCCGTCGAAACGCACCGGGATAGCCTCGAAGGGTCTGCCCTCGGCCAGCAACACGCACTCAAACCAATAGCGCTGGCGTCTTGCGACCGGTGTGGAAATGTGGGTGACACACTCTCGAGCGGTCCTGGCGCCAGCCACTGCCTCGCCGACAAGGACCTGTCCGTATTTGCACCACGGCCCCGTGGGCCCGCCCCCCAGCTTGTCTCACCACCTCACTGTGCGTCGCTCAGTTCTGAATCTTCCGATGGCGAAGCACTTCGGTTACGCTGAACTGTGTCTATGATCGTCCGCATGGTCATCGTGGTGCTCGGTTTCACGCTCGCCTGCTCCGGAACCCCACCGACATCGCCAAACCAAGGACTCGCCTCAACCCCTTCGCCGGAGGCAGAGGACGATGAGGACGATGAGGACGACGACGACAGCGACGACAGCGACGACAGCGACGACGGATCAGACGCACTCGACTGCGGCGACGGCACGATTCGACCCGGACGCGCACCCATGCGACGCCTCACCGTCATCGAATACGACAACACGATCCGCGACCTCCTCGGCGACGATTCGTCCCCAGCGCAGCGACTCGTCGACGCGGAGCCCAAAACCGACAACGTCGACGCGCGCCCCATGACGCCCCTCCTCGCGGAGCAGTACATGGCAGTGGCCGAAGATGTGGCCGCGCGGGCGGTCACGGATCTCGAAGCTCTGCTCGCCTGCGACCCCACCGTTTCAGGAGAGGACCCCTGCGTCGAGGGTTTTCTCGCCGAGTTTCTCCCGCGTGCCTACCGGCGCCCCGTCGAAGCCACAGCTCTCGACTCGATGATCGAGGTCTATCGCATCGTACGCGCGGCGGCCCCCTACGACGTCGCCGTCTCGGCGTTGCTCGAAGCGGTGCTGCAGTCGCCCGGTTATCTCTATCGGGTCGAGCTCGCGGTCGACACAGGTCCCGCGGTGGTGCGCTTGGACAATGGGCAGCTGGCGAGCCGCCTGTCGTACCTGATCTGGAGCACCATGCCCGACAGCACGCGGCTCTCGGCGGCGGGATCGGGGGAGCTCGATACCGACGCCGGGGTCGAAGAACAAGCCCGACGCATGCTGGCAGATCCGCGCGCGCGACCCACAGTGCAGCGTTTTTTCGCCAACTGGGCCGAGCTCCACAAGCTCGAGGATCTAGTGAAAGATCTCACCGTATTCCCCGACTACCACGACGGTATCCCCGACCTATTTCGTACCGAAACGTTGGCCTTCATCGACGAGGTTCTGTACGAAGGCGACGCGAGCTGGGTCACCTTACTGACCGCACCATGGACCATGGCCAACGAGGAGCTCGCTGCGTACTACGGGCTGGAGGGCGCGGAAGACCCGGCCTTCACCCGAATCGAACGAGACCCGCGTTATCACGCGGGCCTTCTCACCCACGGTGGTGTACTGGCCAGCCGCGACCGAGCCTACGAGACCTCGCCGATCCACCGCGGCATGTTTGTGCGGGCTGGGCTCATCTGCGGAGGGCCTGGATCGCTCCCTGAGCCGGAGATCAGCTGGTCAAATATCCTGGTGAGGA
>JAZGFE010000049.1:0-2046 GCA_036479215.1 Nannocystaceae bacterium
AACGACTCCGCGCCAAGTGCGGGCTGCGTGTTTGTTTCAGGTCCGGGACAGATGCGTGGCACACGCTCAGGTGATCCGAGAACCGTTGACTTCGCAAGTCCGCACGCTAAGTCACCGAAACCATTGACCTTTCGGTGCGATGGCCCTGATCCCAGACCCGCTGACGACGGCGCCTGTGATAAGCTCATCTGATCCGGTCGAGTCCTTGTCCCAGACCTGATATACTGCGCCAGCGAAGTCCGTGTAGTCTGGGTCACTGCCTCCATGGCACGGGTTTGGCTGAAGCTCGTTGAGATTGTTGAAGCCTGCCCACGGGCACTCTGAGCGATCGTCACGCAGCTGTAACCGAAAGCAGACTGTGCGTGGAGCAGCACTAGCAAGGCTGCTTAACAAACAGCTAAGCATCATTATGGCCAGAAGAATAGATCTATTTAGCATGTTAGTCCTCGTCAACCTCGGATAGATCCAGGGGGGCAGTCTCATCATGCCCAGACTCTGTGGGAGTGTCAGGCTCTGCGTTGATGGTGTCTTCAAGCGTCAGATGCTTACCAGTGGTTCGGCCGCTATACACAAGCTCTCGCCTATCATCCCCCATGTCTGGTTTCAGGGGATCGGCAGCAGCTGAATAGGCCGTCGAAGACACCTCTTCGAGCCGGCCATCTTTGCTGACCGCATAGTAGCGAACCTTTCGTACGGCCATCTCCCGGCCTCTAACGAACACGGTGATATGTATTTTCTCCGCGTACAGGCCTTCCGCGAGAGATAATTGGTGGCGGTTTTCGAGATAAAAAACCGAGCCTTTTCGTCCAACAAGAACATCCAGGCCGTCAATGCCATCCAGGCTCGCGGATTCGGGAAGGATGCTCGCGCCCCAGGCATCAGGGGCGGAGACAACGACCCCGTCGGCGTCGCTAATCTCGCTCACTATCTCCAAGTCTTCCACGTCATCAGTAACGAGCTCGACATTGAATCGCGGAAGCACGAGCATCGGACGCGTTAGCTTGTTCGCGGTGGAGATGCGGATAGGCAGCGCTTCGCCGTTAGCATGCACAAGTGCAGCCGGGAGAATGAACGCGAGGCTCATTCCGAAGAGCACATGGGGTAGTCTGAGCCGTGGCATCACGGTGCATGAGCATTTGGCCACAGTATAATACTGTCAAGAAGTTTTAACTAGCATGAGCCGGGTCGGAGAACGCGCCCGTGTGTAGAGCGCGCGAATTGGTGGTCGATATGGTGCGATTACGCGCGTGTCTGTAAAGTGGAAACTCGATCAGGCCAAGAACGCCCCGCGACGTGCCTTCACGGCAACGTTTGCGACAGCGTGTGGGGCTGTTCTCAGCTTCGCCCACAGAAAGAACCTTGCTCCGACCGAGCCGAGGTTCGAAATCGCTTCGATAGGCTCACCGGGGCGGGAGGGTAGCGCGCGCCCGCCGGTGTCGCAACGCGCCCACCCGCGACCCGCGAGCCCCCGTTGTCGGTGGATCCGGCCCCTCCTCGGCCCCTGCATCGATTAGGTACGCCCCGAAGAAACGCGATGGAATTCACCATGCGTGCTCCGTGGCGCTATCGTTGAAGAAATGAGCGTCCTCCACCGGAGAGCTGCGCGGATCCGGGTGGCGGTGCCGCGGAAAACCGCCTTGCGGACCGCCACCGCGCTGGTGACCGCGATGCTGGTGACCGCGATACTGGCGACGTGCGAGCCCGCGTCCAGCCCGGCGTCCAACGCCGCCATGCGTGCGGGGTCTCCCCCGTCTCCCTGGCGACAGGGCGATGACGCCGCGTTCGTCTGTCCGCTCGAAGGCATCCCCACCACGTCTCGCCGCGGGCACGTCGGCACACCACGAGACCGCTGCGTTTTGGCTAGGTGCGGCGATCTTGCCGGACGGACCCCACGAGCTGCTCACTGGCGACGAGATTGCGCTCCTAAGTAGCATGAGCCGGGTCGGAGAGCGCGCACGGGTGTGAAGTGCGCGCATTGCTGGTTGGTGTCGTGCGATTGCGCGCGTGTCTGAAAAACTCGGGACCCGATCAGGCCAAGAACGCCCC
>JAZGFE010000050.1:0-4972 GCA_036479215.1 Nannocystaceae bacterium
ATGAGTGTCTGACCGGGGAGCGCGTCGACGACTGGCTCAGCCTCCTCGGCTATCCTCCAGGATAGAGGCACCCCACACGCCCGCACTGTGTCTACCGAGCCTGGGGTGCGAGTCGCCACCTGGCGACCAACTTTCGAGGATTCCGCCGCTCAGGCAGTCGCACGGCTATGCGCTGACCCCGTGTATGTAAAGCAAAACCCTGTGATATTGATCGGTCCCACCTGCTCTTTACGCGCAATGCAGTAGACCCGGGGCGCTGGCCGCCGCCGCAGGGCCGGTTGCACGTGGTTGCTTTCGCCCCGGCGCGAGCGACCCCTCGCTACTCGCCCACAGCGGTGCCAGCAAGCTGTCGACGGTAGGACGCGTACGCCTTCATCAGAGCGCCGTAGAATAGGGCTCCGATTACTTTGTGACCGTGGTGGGTTGGATGCGCCAGATCTCCGCTGGCGAGTCGAGGGTTCATTTTCGACCACAGGGCCATCGAGCCTGCGCCGCCCATTGCTTGGTACGTGTCGAAGAATGCACAACCCTGGGCGCGTGCGACATTTCGCTGGGCTTCCACCATGCGCGGCACGATCGGTCGGGTAATCACTCGCCCCTTGCGGCGCTCACCGTGGTCGATGACGGACATAATCACACACGGCCGCTGGTCGCCCTCGCCGCGGGCGCGTCGGACTACGTCGCCATACTCTTTCTCATACAGCTCCATTGACTTTCGAAACGCTCGCTCGCGGATCATGTCGTTGCCGCCGAACATGAAGACCAGAAGGTCGGGATCACGATGATCGATCTGAGCTTGAAGGTGCGCGGGGTTTTGCTCGTTCATGCGGTTGGTAAACGCCCCGATGAGCGCCATCCCATCCCACACGACACCCGGCCCCTCGCGTTCGAGAACAACGCCGTAGGCCCGTGCCCGGCCACCACCCGCGGCCCGCACCGAGAATCGGTGTGCACCGTCTGGCACGTCAAACGTTTGCCAGCGATCTTCCGAATTTTCCGCTCGGGTATCGATGACGTGGGGCGCCTGCTTGTCGACCTTGATGCGCAGGTTCCCGCCCTTGGGCCCGGCGAGATACCACACCTCAAAGCGTGCTGCGGCCCGCCCAAACTTGCCTTTTGCGGCGGTGCCGAACACGGACTCGGCCCCACCGGCCGACCATACCGTGGTGCCACCGTACCCGTAGCGGCCATCAGTTTTCATGCAGCGATTGATGATGTAGCACTTGGTCCAAGTCGACTTTTCACGAAACGATATGCCCTTGTGCCGGTAGCTGGGATCGTACTGGCTGAGTGAATGAAAGCCATGGCCGGCATCTCCAAAGCGGGCCTGCATGTGGTTTCGGATTGCCGCCGTGATTCCGTCGTTCCCAAGTACCGAGTCGCCCCAGTGTGCAACACGGGTGACTTTTGCATCGAGGCCGAGTTCGGTGTGAGTCAACGCCCTCAAGAAGGGGGCGATACGCTCAGTGCCTTCTAGGGAAGGCGTCGGCGGATCAGTTGGTTTGTCGTCTTGGTGCTCGCGATAGTCAGGATACTGTTTGGGTGCGATTTTCGGATCGACGATTGGTCGTGGTTCGACTGGTCCGTCGGCGATCGCTTCCTCGGGGTCATCCGCGAGTTTCCGGGCGAGTTGGCCGAATGCGTCGGCTTGTTCTTGCACCTTGTCGGCCTCATCGCCTTGCCCCATAACCTCTCGGCCCACGAGATTCCAATACAGTACGTAGTCTTCGCTCGCGGACCACGGCTGGGCCCACTCTAGGCTCGGTACAACGTAGGTAGCGAGGGCTCCCGCTACCAGCACCGCGATGGCGGAGGCCAGTTTGAAGAAGCTACCGGGCTCAACGCTCGCGCCGCGGTTTGAACCCTCGAGCACGATGGTGTCGTGCGCACCTTCGTCTGCATCGAGCAGGCCGACGTGGGTGTCTTCGGTGGGCGGCTGGGTGGGCGGCTGCGGGGTCATGGGTTAGAAGGCGAAGTAGATGTTGGCCCGCGGTCCGTCTAGAAGGTCGACGAGTAAGGCACCAAGCAGAACGAGCAGGACACCCAGCACAGGCCCGGGCAATCGTGCAACGCGATCATGCAAGAGCTTATCGACCCACGCGCGTGGCGTGAAGTGGTAACCGAGGCCTAGCACCAGCACCAGGAGCACGCCCTGATCTGCGAACCAGGCGTATACGCTCATCAGTGCGCCAGGAATCGTGCCCGCCAGTACCTCTTGGCCGAAGTTGTGCCACGATTCGACACGAAACAGGCCTGGTCGCGCGCCGTGCCCATCCCACGCGGTGAGCTTGCCGGTGATCGCTCGTGCCGCGTCAAGGTCCGAGGCGAGGAAGAAAATTCGTGACAATACGGTGAAGTGGAATGTCATCAGCACGTGGGCGGCGATCGACCACGGCCGGTTGTTGTCGGGCACCAAAGTAATCGCGATGGTGCTGAGCACGGCGAAGCCCGCGAGCACTCCAGCCGATTCTTGGGGGAGCTCGAGTGGTCCCACGCCCAGACCGTAGGTGCCGCCCCCGATCACCAGCATTCCAGCGACGGCCAGCGGCGTGATGCCACGTCGCGCTTGGCCCCGCCGCCGGTTCCATCGATTCAGCAGCATGGCCAGGCCATGTACGTTGCTATAGATAATGAAGTTCCAGCTCGCTCGGTGCCACATGCCGACCAAGAACATCGTGAGCCACAAGTTGAAGTACGTGCGGGCCGGGCCTTTGCGGCTGCCACCGAGGGGGAAGAACAGGTAGTCGCGCAGCCACGTCGACAGGGTCATATGCCAGCGTCGCCAGAACTCGCCCACGCTTCTGGCCTGATACGGCCGGTCGAAGTTCTCGGGGAGATCGAACCCCATAAGTTTCGACACCCCGATCGCAATGTCCGAATAGCCTGAGAAATCGCCGTAGATCTGAAGGGTGAACGCGTACAGAGCCAGGAGGTGTTCGAGCGATGTGTAGTTTTCGGGATTGGCGAACACCATGTCCGAAAACACCACCGGGATCCAATCGCCGAACACCACCTTCTTGAACATGCCCTTGGCAATGCGAAACAGCGCTTCGCCCACCCGACGTTGGTCGAGGCGCGGCCGGCGATGAAGCTGGGGCAAAAAGTGACTCGCCCGCAGGATCGGACCGGCTACCAGCTGGGGGAAGAACGCAACAAACAGTGCGAATTTGCGAAACGACGGTTCAGGGGTCAGGGTTCGGCGCCAGACGTCGATCGTGTAACTGAGACTCTGAAAGGTGTAGAAGCTGATCCCAATCGGGAGAACGGTGATCAGTTTGGCGGCTACGAACTCCGCCCCCATGGCGTTGGCGATGTCGGTGAACGCCTCGATGCAGAAATTTGTGTACTTGAAGTAGGCGAGCAGGCTGATGTTCCCCAACACCGCGACGGTCAACCAGCTGTTTCGTGTCCGCGCGGCACGACGTCGAACGACGGCGTCTTCCGCTTCCAGGTTCTGATTTTGCCGGTGGATTCGCGCCGTGCTCACATAGTTCAGCACGGTGCTGAAGATCAGGAGCCCGATGTAATACCAGCGTGCGGGCAGACCCCCGTCTACGGAGGTCTTGCTGCTCGCCATGTAGAAAAAATAGCTTGCCGCGATCAGCAGTAGCGCTCGAGCCCGCGGATGGTTCGCCAGAGCCCAATACGCCACCAGGACGGGCACGATGAACAGCAGGAAATCCAAGCTGGCGAAGAGCATGGGGGCGGTGCAAGCGTTGGGCGGTCGGGGGGAGAACGTGCTGCGTGGGGCGAAAAGTCTCGAAAGTCGCGAAGCACGCGACCGAGGAGTATGCCGGTCCGCGATCGGATGCCAATCGGGCGCCGCCGGTTGCGCGGTGACGACGCGGTTCGACGACCCGTCCCCTGCGCTCGCTTAGGTCGAAGGGGGCTCGTCGACCTGGCGATAAGGGCCCGCCGTGGCCAGCGCGTCCATCCGCTGCTGCACGGCCTCGGCTTCCTGGATCAAGAAGCGGCGGACGCCCTGCGCCAACGCCGGATGGCGGATCCAATGCGCGCTGTAGGTGGGGCAGGGGGAGAAGCCCCGGAGTAGCTTGTGCTCACCTTGCGCGCCGGCCTCGAAGAGGGGGATCTCGCGCTCGATGCAGCGCTCGATACCTGCGTAGTAGGCGGTCTCGAAGTGGAGAAACTCGCGTTCCTCTACGCAGCCCCAATATCGGCCGTAAAGCGCGGCGGGGGTCTCGAGGAACAGCGCGCCGGCGCAGGTGTGATCGCCTGATCGGGCGCGCGCGAACCATACGCGCTCTGGCGCCAAGCGGGCGAGCGCGCCGAAAAACCCCTCTCGCAGGTAACGGATACCGCCGTAGGCCCCCGTAGCCTGGCGATAGAACGTTTCTATGAGGCGCGTGTCCTGCTCACCCAGGTCCCGGCCAGAGACAAATTCCAGCTCGTCGATCTGCGCGCGCGCGCGCCTACGCTCTTTGCGGATCTGCTTGCGCTTGCGAGACGTGAGCGCGGTCAGAAATCCGTCGAAGTCGCGCTAAGGTCGCCGAAGAACGTCCACTGCCCGTTGTCGAAGGTCGCCGGCCCCACAGATGCCAGTGGAGGCGGCGTCGCGTCGAGAATGCCCGCGTACCCCACACCGAACTCCACCGCCAGGTCTTCGTCACTGACCTCCGAGATGAAGAAATGTACCGTGGTCTCCGCTCCATTATCGTCGTTGACCCCCTGCTGTAGCGGAATCCTGATATTCCCCCGTTCTTCGTTGCCGCCAGCTTCGACCGCCCCCGTCGTCCAGTCGATAAGACCACCCACTTGAGTAATATCCAGGTCGTGGACAGTAGCCCGGAATGTGTCAACATGTTTGAGACAGTTTTTGAATAAATGGCTGTAGGAAGTCGAGTGTAGATGATCCTCCCGCGCAGGGACGAACTCGGAGACTGCGTCAAGGGTCGTCGCCCGCCAGGGCGGGGCCTTCGGCCCCCTTGACCCAGCCTCCGAGTTCGTCAAAGGG